>JACCXL010000101.1 GCA_013697015.1 Chthoniobacterales bacterium
GGTTTCGTGCAACCGCTTTTCGACGCTGCCATTCCAGCGTCACGACGGCGTGGCAACGTCGAGCTACTCATTGCTCAACAGCGCCTGAACATGGCGATTGTGAGCGAGGTGCACGCGACTCGGACCGCGAGAAAAGCTTGCGACGCCGGCCGGGGATCTGCGCTTCGGCTCGTTGCACCTCGATCTGGCGCGCGAAACTGCCGCCGCGCAACGCGATCGTCCGGACTTGAAACTCGCGCGGCTCCTCGTTCTAGCCTCCGCTGAAGATCAACGAATCATCGAAGCGGCCTACTACCCGGAAGTGAACGCGGTCGTTTCCGGCGATTACATCCCCGTCTCCGGGATTCGCCGCGGCAGCGAAGGATCACCTCGTCGGTCGGACGACATCATTTCATCGGAAATCCGCGCCGGTGCGGCGTATACGTGGCGGGTGGTGGATAACGGTAAGACCGGAGGCGCCGTTCTGCGTCAGCGCAGCGCGCGTGAGATCAACGAGCTTCTCTCTCAAAAACTGGAGGCGAACGTCCCGCGCGAGCTGGAACGACTCTACAATAATCTGGCAGCGCTCACGGCACGGCATCGGTCGCTCGAAGACGCCGCTCGCGCCGCTGAGGCGAGCACCGCCGCGATAAATAGCAACGTGGGCAATGGCGTGTTATCGCAGCTCGACTTCCGGACCTCCGAGGCGAGCTTGCTGGAAGCACAGAGCGGTCTGGCGGACGCCGCCTATCAGCAAAGCCTCGCGCTCGCGGAATGGGATCGCGCGACGGGGCGATATTTCCAATTCACAGACCAACGTGGAGCGGAGGCGCGATAGATTGCAGGCGCTAAAGATGCCGCAATCGAAGAAGGCCCTCGCTTTTGCCGGCGTCGCGGCAGCCTTGGCGATAGGAGGATTGTATTATGCGCTCCTCCCGGTGGCGGAGGTGGCGGTGGTTCGCCGCGGCACAGCCGTTTCGGCGGTTTACGGAACGGTCCGCATCGAACCGACCTTTGTTGTGCATGTGCGCGCGCAGAACGCGGGATTCATTCAATTGGCGGAGCCGTTCGCCGCCGGGCGGGGGGCCATCGGGAAGAGTGTCGCGAAAGGTCAGCTCCTCGCAATCATTGCCGACGAGACCACCGCGCGCCAGTTGAAGCAGGCTCGGGCCGATCTGCGGGCCGCCCTGCAACGAGCTGAATTACCACTGCCCTCTTCGGAACCATTGAAGATCGCGGAAGATAATGTGCAGCGTCTCGAGAAGCTGGCGGCGTTGAGCAATGTGCCCGTCGTTGAATTCGAAAAAGCGAAGAGCGAAGCCAACCGTCTCCGCAGTCTGCTCGAATCCGAGAAAATCGAGAGAGATCGTAATCTCGGCATGCTCGACGACGCGTGCAAGAAACTGGAAGCCCAGATGAAAAATTCAGAAATCCGTTCGCCTATGGATGGCCTTCTAACGGCCGTCCAAACGATCGACGGTGAGCTGGTCGCAGACCCCAATCCACTCTTCATCGTCTCGACACGGAAAACCTACGTGCGCGGAGAAGTGAACGAGGAAGATGTCGGCGAAGTGAAACTCGGCATGAAGGCAATCTTGCAAGTCTACGCGTATCGGACGCGCGAGTTCACCGCCCAAGTCACCTCCATTGTGCCGGCAGCGGATCCGGAAACACAGCGCTACACAATTGGTCTCGATCTGGAAAAGGCTCCGGAGAACTTGATGGCGGGAATGACTGGCGAAATGAACATTATTACCGGCACACATGAAAACGTCGTGCTGGTTCCCACGCGGGCGCTGCTTGTTGACCAGGCTCTGATCGTCAAACATGGCGTCGTCCAATCGCGCACGGTGAAGATCGGCTATCGGACGCTCGATTTCGCGGAAGTCGTAAATGGCCTCGCGGAAGGCGATCGCGTTATCGTGGCGGATCAGGACAGGCTTAGACCCGGGCAACCAGCACGCCAGCGCGTGGTCAACACAGCCCGCGCGGCTAGGCATTAGTGACGCCGCCGCTCTACATCGCGCTGCGTTTTTTGGCTCATCGCAAGCGCGCGTTCATTCTCAGCCTCGCCGGCGTCGTCTTCGGGGTCGCGATCTTTATCTGCACACAGGCGCAAACGGAGGGCTTCGCAAAACATTTCATCGATTCCACTCTTGGGAGCAACGGCGCTTTGATTCTGCGCTCCCGTCTCCGAGCGCCTTTTGCCGGCCTTTTGGTGGAACAAAGAGCCGCCAACGGGAAGCCAAACGTAAACGCGCGACGCAACACGGAGGGGATCATCAACGCCCGCGAAATAATGCGGGTGAGCCGGCAATTCGGAAATGTCGCTTCCTGCTCTCCGGTTCTGCGCGGAAGCGTCAGTGCGCGAGCCGGCTTCGAGAACGCAACCGCCGATCTTTTCGGAATCGATGCCGACACCCATCTGCAGACCACCGACCTCGCGGCGCAGCTCGTCGAAGGTAGTTTTGATGATTTCCGCAACAGCCCGACCGCTGTCATCGCTGGGTCGAAGCTGGCCGAAACCCTCGGCGTCGGGATTGGAGATGCGCTGCAAATCCTCGCGCCGGGAGGCCAGTACTGGCGCTTCAACGTTGCTGCGATCGCGCGGAGCGGTGTCGGAGTAGTCGACGCGGGCCGCGTCTATTGTCATGCGCGCGTGGCGCAGACTCTCCTGCGAAAACCGTACGCAGCGTCCATGATCATTTACAAGTTGCGCGACCCCGGTCGTGCGCCGGCGCTGGCGGAACATTTCGAAACTCTCTTTCAGCACGACGCGCAGAGCTGGCAGGAACGCGAAGAAGCTAACTTGCAGCTGTTTCTTACCCTCCGCATGTCTGCCGCCATCACCGTCTCGCTTATCATTTTGCTGGCCGGCTTTGGCATCTTCAACGTCCTGACGATGTCGGTCCTTTCGAAGGTAAAAGAGATCGCGATTCTCCGTTCCATGGGATATCGCCGCGGCGATATCAGCGCGATCTTTCTCTGGCAGGGCGCGATGATCGCGGCGGTCGGTTCACTCGTTGGATGCATCATCGGCGCGGCTTTGACCTGGGGAGTTTCCCGAATCCCGATCCGCGTGCGCGGATTGCTATATGCCAATCATTTCCTCGTCGCCTGGGATTGGCACCATTATCTGTGGGCGACACTCCTCGCGTTGCTCGCGGTGTTCATCGCGAGCTACGTGCCGGCACGACGGGCGGCCGCACTACAGCCGGTGGCGACGCTGCGTGGATCGAGCGCCTAACGATGGCACGATCGAGATGCCGCGGAGCAGCAGATCGCGAAAATGGTTAAAGCCGCCTCAACGCAGCAGCAGCGCGCTTTTCGTCGCGTGATCGCGAAGTGTTAAGATGGATTCCATGATGGCCGACGTATGGCTCCGATGCCACGACGTGGAACGGTTCCTCGGGGAAGAGGAATCCCGCGTGCATGCGCTGCGCGGCGTGTCGCTCGACCTGGCGGCGGGGACCGTGCAGGCGGTGGTCGGGCCGTCG
>JACCXL010000145.1 GCA_013697015.1 Chthoniobacterales bacterium
CATGGCGCGGTGAATCTGACTAACGAGTGCCTGCCGTGTCACGACGAAAGAGCGTGATGGCTTTCGAAATATCTTTGATCATGGACGATTCGGATGCGATCCGCTCCACCCCGTGAAGTGCTGCCAGAGAGCGCGCGGATATCATATCGCCGCGCCACACGAGCGTGGATGGCTTGCCTTCGATTTCAATCGGCCACATTTGATAAAGCGTTAAGGCGACGTAGTAGCCGCCGCTCGCGTAATAAAGCGCGTCCGCTGCCTGCACCGTTCCCGCGGCCGCCGGCCGGCTGTAGAACGCACCCAGGGTAAGAACTCCCTGATCGTCCGCTTCGAGCAGCTCCCAGTAAATCTCCGGTTTCAGCGAACCGGCGCCGCGGCCGATGCCCGTCCCCTCCAGGAAGGGAGAGAATTGAGCGCGAACTTTGCCCTGTTGCCGGAGCAATCCGCCCAATTCGTCTGCGGGCCTTACGCTTTCGCCGTTGTGCGCATACGGGGGTTGCGCCGCGCTGCCGCCGGAGAGGAACGCCTGGGTGCGTGTGAGGAGTAGATCCGTCCAGAAACCCGCCACAGCCGCGGGCATTACTCCGCCTGCCGAGCTCGCCTTGAACTTGGCCGCATCGTCGTGTCCGATTTGCAGATCCCGATCCAGCTTCTGCGTGGCTGCGACGAGCGAACGTACCGGTCCGTTATCGGGAACTGCGCGGAGCTTGGCGAAACTGTTGGCGCTCGGCACGCCGGCGATATCTGAGTGAACAAAAACGCGTATCTCACTGTGCCGAGTTGGATCCCAGCCGCGCAAAGCCTCCAGCGCCTTCGCGGGCGAACCGGGCACCACGTAAACGCTTTGCACCGACAAATAACGAGGCGAGCTCATGATCGGTCCCCGCAATGTCTTTACGTCGCCCCGCGCAAGCTGGGCGAGGTCCACTTTGTCGAAAACGGAAAAGGCAGCGAGGTCCGCTGTCGGGTCGGCCCTCAGCAACGTGGCTGGCGCGAAAGTGAGAAATAAAATGGCGGCCAGAGTTGCGGCTCGTCGCATGGACTTCGAAATCAAATAGTTCATCGCTCCCCGTTGCTTGGGAAAGATATCTAGGACGGCGCTCTGCCGGTTGCAAATGCCGCGCCGCCGTCGCAATAACCAGATGCCATGAGCGACGCCGTGATTGTGCTCGATCAACTGAGCAAGACGTACGAGAGCACCCACGCCGTCGCCGACTTGTCCCTCACGATTGAGCGCGGCGAGATTTTCGGATTTCTGGGCGCGAACGGCGCTGGCAAGACGACTACGATCCGGATGCTGTGCGGATTGAGTCGGCCGAGCAGCGGTCGTGCGACTATCTCTGGCGCCGACGTCTGGCGCCAGCGAAACACGGTGCGGACAAAGTTCGGCTACGTCGCGCAGCGCTTCAGTTTGTATCCCGACCTGACGGTGGAAGAAAACATGCGCTTTTTCGGAGGCGCCTATCGTGTTCCGCATGCGCAACTGCCGGCGCGAATCGACCGGCTGCTGAGCCTGACAGATCTGGTCGCAAAGCGTCATACGGCAGCGGGCAGCCTTTCGGGCGGAATGCGTCAACTGCTCGCGCTCGGTTGCGCTCTCATTCACAATCCGCCGCTCCTGTTCTTGGATGAGCCCACCTCCGGGCTCGATCCGGTGCATCGCCAGCAGATATGGAACCTTCTCTACGATCTGAGCAACGATGGGATAACGATTTTCGTCACCACGCATTACATGGATGAGGCGGAGCGTTGCACCAAGGTTGGGTTCATCGAACGCGGACACCTCTTGGCGAAAGCTTCGCCGCGCGAACTGATCGAAAGTTTCAACACGAAGCTGCTCGAGATCGATGTCGATCCGGTGATGCCGGCCTTAGTGCAGCTGAGGGAAGAACCGGAAGTCCTCGGCGTTTCCTTGCGCAGCGGCAGTTTGCGCATCTTTGCGGCCGATCCCGACAAGTTGATGACGCGCTGGCGCGACCGCTGGCCCTTCCCCGAGCTGCGATTTCGGGGGGAGCGCCGGGTCGACGCGGATATGGAAGATGTCTTCACCGCCTACTCACAAGGTTACGATGCGGTGCTGAAAAAGCGATGAGATGGCCTTCCTTCGGCGCGGTCTCGAGCGTCGCTTACAAAGAATTTTTGCACATCTATCGCGATAAACGCGTCCTCGTTCTTCTGCTGATTCTTCCCCCGGTTTTCACACTCGTCTTCGGTCACGCCTTTGAAATTGGCGACCTGACGAACATTCCGGCCTTGCTCGCAAATGCCGACGGCACGCCGCGCGCGCAGCGTTTCGTTGACATCGCGCTCAAGAATAAAACCTTTGCCTGGCGGGAGGCGGCGCCTGAAACAAAAAGCGAAACCGATCTGCTCGGTCACCATGTGCAGG
>JACCXL010000157.1 GCA_013697015.1 Chthoniobacterales bacterium
CTCTCAAAAAACCAGAAAGCCCTCGTCACTCGTGCGAGTTCCAGAATCGGGAGGCCCCGTGCTCTTGCGCTCCGAACGCACGGGAGCCGGAGCGTTTCAGCGTCAATCTACGACGCCTCCTCAAAGGGTGGCGTCATGCGGCTCAAGAAAAGTGCGGCGCAGAAAAATTCGAGTAAAACAGCTTGCGGCGGGCGCCATCAAACGCCAATCGCTCGGCTTGGGATACGCCGGAAGCCGCGGCGAGATTAATCACACTTATCCCTGACGGAGGGATGACTCTTTACCTCTTTACCCTTGGCTTTGCCACGTGTGGTCAATTCGGCTGGAGGTGGCCGACTCACTATATTGCTCCAGAACCTCATCCACAACCGCGAGGAAATTGTTAATCCTGAATGGTTTCGTGAGATAGTTCCGTGCTCCGCCGCTGAGCAGACGCTCGATTTGGCTGGGAGTGGCATCGGCGCTTAGAATCACGACCGGAATCTTTGCCGTTGCTTTATCCTGCTGCAAGCGGTGTAGCACTTCTGAACCGTGGATATCGGGCAGGTTTAGATCGAGCAGGATCAATCTTGGGTGATTTGCTCGCGCAATCTCCAAGCCAGTCAAACCTTGGGTCGCATGGCGCAAATGCAGCGCCGGCCGAACGTCTAGGATGCGGCTGATGAGCGTGAAGTTTACCTCGTCGTCCTCGATGTAGAGGATATCGCACGGCTCAGTGGGCATCGACGAGGCCCGTTCTCCCACCATCTCCGTTGTTTCGGATTTGTCGCCTAGCTCACGATTAATGATCTCAAGTAATTCCCCCGCGGCGTTCCGAATGCGTTGCACACTGTCCTCCTGGCATCCGCCTTCCGCTTGCAGCGCCAGAAGTTCCGCAAAGCCGCTGATCGTGTTAAGAGGGCTGCGAAGTCTCTGCTTTAATTTTACGCGCGATTCCTCGGAGAGGGCAGCGGCCTCCGGCCTCCTGCCCACGGCGCGTTGCCTCTGTCGTGAGCCGGATTGATCGGGCGGAGTCTCGGTTGCTCGCGTCTGAGGTGCGTCTGCTTCCATTTTCTATGTTCCGTTCAAGGCGGCCGGCTCCAGCTCCACATTCAGGCGGAGGCCCGACGGAGCGTCGAAGACCTGATCACGCACCTTTCTCAGGAGATCGAGATCACGTCGCATCTTGTTTTTATGGGTGCAAAAAATCAAAGCCGTGTCTTCGCTGATCAAGCCCGCTTTGAATGCCGTCAGCAACGATTGATCGAACGTGTGCCAGCCCATGGTATCGCCCGCTTCGGTAATTTCCTGGAAGGTTCGATTCTCGCTTTCGCCGTAGAGAAGTGTCTCGCGTGTGCGCAAGCTGCTGCCCATGATCTCGGTCACGAGTAACCGGCCGCCGCCAATTTTGCTTACTAGCCGCTGGCTGACAACGTAACGCAGCGTGTCCGCGAGTCGCTGTCGCACCTGTTGTTCTTCGTCCTTTTTGAACATGCCGAGAATACGGTTAATCGTCTGACCCGCATTGATCGTATGCAGGGTGGTAAAGACAACGTGCCCGGTCTCAGAAGCAGTCATCGCAATCTCCATCGTCGCCCGGTCGCGGATCTCGCCGACCAGAATCACTTTCGGCGCCTGCCGCAGCGCGGCTCGCAACCCGGTCGCGAAGTCCGGGAAATCTTTGCCGAGCTCGCGCTGATTGAAAATGGCGCACTGATGCGAATGGAGGAATTCAATCGGATCTTCCAGCGCCAGAATGTGAATTCTTTGCGTCTGGTTCAGTTCGTTTAACATCGCCGCCAGTGTGGTTGTCTTCCCACTGCCCGTGCTTCCGGTAACGAAGATGATCCCGTTCTTTTCTTTGATCATTTCGCGAAACACCGGCGGCAGCCCGAGCCTTTCGAGCGTTGGAATTTGCGTCTGCAATTTCCGCATCACGATGGCCCGTCGCCCATTTTGCTTGAAAATATTGACGCGAAATCGTGCCAGCTCCGCTAGCGAATAGCTGCAGTCGCAGGAGCCAAATGTGGCCAGTTCTTGCGTGAGCCGATCATTGCCAGTCATCAGGTGCGCGGCGATCTGATCGATATGAGTCAGTTCCAATACTGATTCAGGCGTGTCGATCGGGAAATCCTCCAGCTCGCCATGCGCCTCCACTTGCGGAGGCTTGCCGACCGCGAAAAGCAAATCGGACACTCCGTCGCCGCTTTGAATCATTGCACCCAGGAGGGCATCGAGTGTTTGTTTATCCATCGACATTCCCGTTTCCTGCGAAATTACTGAGCTAGGATCGTGCCTCGGACATGCCCCGCCGAAGGAAGCAGGGTGCGGTAGTCGCTTCCCAGCTTAGCTCGCGAGAGCCGCCAGTTCCCCCTCGCGCAAACCACGATCGAGTGTCCCCAGGAATTGCTTCACATCGAGTGGTTTGGTTAAATAATCGGAAGCGCCCACTCGCATGAGGCGGTCGATCTGGCCGCGCGTGGCATCGGCGCTGATGACGATAATCGGAATCGCCGCGCACTGCGGATCGGCGCGCAGACAGAGCAAAACGTCTCGCCCCGCCATGTCAGGCAGGTTGAGGTCGAGCAGGATAATATCGGGCTGAGTTTCCCGCGCCAGATCGATCCCGCGAATGCCGTTGTTCGCGCTCAACAATTTCACGCCGGGGCGGTGTTGCAGCACGCGTTTGATTAAAAGGAGGTTGGAAAGATTGTCTTCAATGTAGAGGATGGTGTATTCCCCAGCGCTTACCGCCGGAGGGGCCTCAGCCAGTGCGTCAACCAATTCCGCGTTCTCCAGAGGCGATTTCACGCGGGCGAATTCCACCGCGAATGTGCTCCCTTCTCCTCGTTCGCTCTCGACCGTGATCGTTCCCTTCATCGCTTCCACAAAACGTTTCGTCACCGCCAGGCCGAGCCCGGTTCCCTCCGCCGTACTCTGCTCCGCGCCGAGCCTTTCGAAGGGTGTAAAGAGATCGGCGAGCCGATTCGCGGGAATGCCGGCGCCCGTGTCGCTAATAAGGATGCGGACGTGCTGGTTCTCCTCTTCGCACCGAATGGTCACCGACCCATTGAGCCGATTGTATTTGATCGCGTTCGACAGAAGGTTGAGCAGCACCTGCTTGAGGCGCTGCCGATCCACCAAAATGAACGCATCGCAGTGCGGAAGAGAATTGAGACGAACGCCGCGCTCCGCGGCAAGTGGATGAACCAGTGCCAACGTTTCGCGCAGAACGGGCTCGAGTTGAACTGGTTCGAGCGAAAGCGACATACGGCCGGCTTCGATGCGCGAGAGGTCGAGAATCTCGTTGATTAGTTCCAAGAGATGGTGTCCGCCACGCAAAATATGTTTGACGCCCTCGGACTGGTCCGAAGTCAATGCGTCCATCTCCAGGAGTTGAGCGAAGCCAAGGATGGCGTTCATCGGCGTGCGCAACTCATGACTCATCCGAGAAAGGAATTCGCTCTTCGCACGATTGGCGCGATCCGCATCCTCCTTCGCCTGGTTGAGCGCCGCGGCGTGGCGCGCGCGTTCCGTAATGTCGTGGCCGACCGCGAACATGATCTTGTCGGCGTCCGACCAGTAGGCAGACCAGAGCATGTGAATGACGGAACCATCTTTTCGGGCGTAGCGATTTTCGAAATCGTTCGCGGCGGCCCCACCGACAATTTCCGCAGCCACGCGGTTCGTTTTCTCCCGGTCCTCGGCCAGGAC
>JACCXL010000204.1 GCA_013697015.1 Chthoniobacterales bacterium
ACTGCCCACTGTGATTGCAGAGAAGCCTTTCGAATTTGCAGCGACACCTGGGAAACTTCCGAAATCAATTACTCCGGAGGAATACGTGGTGCGGATCGCGCCGAATGTCGAGCAGCGCACCTTCATCGGTTCAGAGACGGTGAAGTT
Organism: Chthoniobacterales bacterium; assembly: GCA_013697015.1. Lineage (GTDB taxonomy): Bacteria > Verrucomicrobiota > Verrucomicrobiia > Chthoniobacterales > UBA10450 > JACCXL01. The sequence continues at coordinate 148 of JACCXL010000204.1, forward strand.
GACCGTCAAGAAGCCGGCGCGCGCAATCATGCTGAACGCGGCTGACCTGCAGATCTCGGGCGCGGCCCTCGACGGTCATCCTTTGCCGGCCAGCGCTCTAAAGGTGGATGCGCAGAATCAAACCGCGTTTGTCTCGCTGGATTCTGAGCTGCCCGTTGGCGTGCACACGCTCGCCTTGGAATTCTCGGGTAAGATCAACCAGCAAGGGCAAGGACTTTACGCGGCCACGTATCAGGAGCAGGGAACTGGCGTCAGGAAGGTCATGCTCGGCACTCAGTTCGAGGCGACAGACGCGCGACGTTTGTTCCCCTGCTGGGATGAGCCCAGCTTCCGTGCGCGGTTTCAATTCATGGCTGTCATCCCCGAAAATTGGACGGCGGTCTCGAATATGCCGGCGGAAGCCGAGCGAAAAGTGGAAGGCGGTAAGGAAGTGCGCTTCGGGACCACGCCGCCGATGTCGAGTTATCTTAACGTCTTCTGCGCCGGAGAGCTCGACCTGATCGAAATGCAGAGCGGCCCGACAAGGATTCGGGTTGTTGCGACAAAAGGGAAAGCGGAGATGGGGCGCTACGCACTCGAGGCCAGCGCGCAGGTGCTGCAGTATTATAACGACTACTTCGGAGTGCCCTATCCTCTGCCGAAGCTCGATCAGATCGCCGTTCCCGGTGGCTTCGGTGGAGCGATGGAGAACTGGGGCGGCATCACCTACTACGAGTCGGCGCTTCTCTTCGATGCTAAGAATTCATCGGCGGCGACGAAGCAGCAAGTTTATGAAGTCATCGCTCATGAGATGGCGCACCAATGGTTCGGCGACCTGGTGACGATGGCTTGGTGGGATAACCTGTGGTTGAACGAAGGATTCGCCTCCTGGATGGGAAGCAAATGCAGCGCGCGCTTCAACCCAGAATGGGAAGTCTGGCTGAAGAACGCGACACCGCGTGATCCATCTCGTCGCGTCGGTATTCCGAAAGAGACCGCGATGGAGAGCGACGCCCGATCCACGACGCATCCCATCCAACAGACCATCGCGACGGAGGCCGAAGCTAACAGCGCCTTCGACGATATCACTTATCGAAAAGGGCAATCGTTTATCCGGATGCTGGAGAGCTTTCTCGGCGAAGATGTCTTCCGCGATGGTATTCGCCGCTACATGGCGAAACATAAGTTTTCCAACGCGACGACGGAGGATCTTTGGATTTCGCTGTCACAAGCATCGGGTAAACCAGTCGCGGAAATAGCTGCCGGGTGGACGCAGCAGATCGGCTTTCCGATCGTGAAAGTCACTCGGAAAAACGATGGGAAGGTAACTCTCGTGCAGGAACGCTTTGTCGTAAATGCTCCGAAGCAGGCACAACTCCTTTGGAAAATTCCGCTCACATATGCGGTGGCCGATTCAAGCAAGGTAAACAGCCTGCTCATGACCGGACGCACCGCCGAGCTAACCAACATTCCCGGCGATCAAGCTCTGAAATTGAATGTCGAGGGTACGGGTAATTACCGCGCTGAATACGACGACGCTTCCTGGAAATTACTTCTAACCGAATTGCCGCGCATGAGCGTGCCCGATCGCGTGAATCTTCTCTCCGATGCATGGGCGCTTGTGCAAGCGAATCGCGCACCGTTCTCATTGTATGGTGATCTGGTCGCACGACTCGGATTCAGTGACGAACTGGCCGAGCGAGAGCAGATCAGCAACGTTTTTGGTTTCATCGATCGTTTGCTCATCGGGACTCCACAGCGCGAACAATTTCAACATGACGCACGCCGTCTCCTGCGCCCTTCCTTCGATCGACTCGGGTGGGAGCCGAAGGTTGACGAACCGGCCCGCGCGGCGAGTTTGCGAGCCACTTTGATCCGTTCGTTGGGCGATTTGCATGACGATGACATCATCGAGGGCTGCCGCGCGCGCTTTGCCAGGTTCGTTGAAGACCCCGGTTGTCTCGCTCCGGATTTACGCTCCCCAGTCTTCGCGGTCGTTGGACATTACGCAGACGAGGCGACTTGGGCGCGGCTGCACGAACTTGGGCAGAAGACGACCAGTATCGAAGAAAAGCAGGGTTACTACGATGCGCTGGCTGGACCTACTGATTCGGCGCTCGCAGAACGCACGTTGCAGATTTCGCTCACCGATGAAGTGCCGACGAGTCGCGCCGTGTTCCTCGTTTCGAAGGTCGCGCGCGAAAGCGATCAGCCGGAAATCGCATGGCAGTTTGCTAAATCCCACATGAAGGAGCTTTTGAAGAAAACCGATGCACTCGCGGTGAACAGTTATGCGCCGAGCCTGTTCACTTTTTTTTCCGATGTGAGTCGCGTCGGCGAACTGCGGGAGTTTGCGAGGGATAACCTCCCCGCTAGCGCCACGAAAGAAATTGCGAAAGCGATCGACGAAGTAACATTCCGCGCTGGCCTAAAGAAGCGACTCGTGCAACAGCTCGCGCCGCACGCTTTCGAAGCAGATTAATTTTATCGCTCGGAAGACGGAGCATGAAGGCGCGGATCGTCCGGCGCAGGCTTGCAGGCGACGTCCTCGTCCACCCTCATCGTTTTCGCGTGCTGCCAGCCGGCTGCCGCCTGACTGAGCAGGAAAAACGACAGTATGCCGGCCCAGATTGAGCTCCGATAGAGAGCGTAGATCCCGAGGGCTATCGCGCCGGCCAGGCCGACGCCGCTTGCAATTTCCAGACTTCTAATCGGCCCGAGCCGAAACCAGAGCAATGAACGTAGGATCTGGCCGCCATCGAGCGGATAAAGCGGTAACAGATTAAAGATGAGCATGACGCCATTAATCGTGAACAGACTGCCAGAGAACTGAAGCGCATCGCTGTGCAGACCCATGCGAAGACGCGCGAGCGCCACGAGGACAGCGAACAAGGCCGGGAAAAGCACCACGTTCACGAGTGGACCGGCGGCGATACTCCATAACTGAGCGCTGGCACGCGGAGGCGGCCTGACAAATGCGAGACCACCAAGCGGCCAGAGCACGATGCGATCGACTTCCCCTCCCGTTGAGCGGCACGCGAAGGCGTGGCCGAATTCATGTAAGAGCACAATCGCGAAGAGCGCGAGATACTCGAACACACCCCAGATCGGGTTGGAGTAACGCTTCGCCACGGAGGTTACCTCAAACGCGGCGATCACAAACCAGGTGAAATGCAGATAAACCGCGATCCCCGCGACGCTAAACAGGCGAATGGCGCCGCCTCTCATCTCGCCGTTCTAAAGTGTGATCTCCGGCGGCGTGTTCGTTGCAAGGAGCAGGCGCATGGGCATCATGGGAGATTCGTAAAACCCATGCCGTTTGAAGAAATTTTGTGAGCGCAGCTCCGGCCGGTCCGTCAACAACGTGAGCCGAAGAAAGTTCTTTTGCTTGGCGAAATTGATCGCGTATTCGAGTAACTGCGATCCATATCCTTTCCCTTGATATGTTTTATGAACCACGAGGTCTTCGAGCAGGACGACGAAACCTCCCTCGGCCGTGCTGATCGTGAAGAGCAGGTTTATCATTCCCACAATGGTGCGGTCCTGCCGCAGGACAAAGACACGACCACGATTTGGCTGTTCGAAAATGAGCCGCAAACCATGAAGTTGCTTGTGCTTGTCCGGCCGGAAATCGCTCTCTTCAGTGAATAGCTCGCCGAGCAGATTTGACAGTTCATCGAGATCCTCGAAAGTTGCCGGCTCGATCACCACTTCGCTCATTGAGGTCTTGTTATTTCAGAAAGCGAAACGGCTGGCAACCAGCTTGTCGCCAGTTGCCGGCTCGTTGACAAAGGCGCGCCCGTCCCTAAGGTAAGCGCTCCCAGCCGCCCGGTCCCGGGCATTTCCTTATGAAACGGACCCTTCAGCGATCAAAACGGACGCGCAAACGTCAGCACGGTTTTCGCGCCCGAATGAGCACAAAAGGTGGCCGCGCGACTCTCGCGCGACGCCGCCAACGTGGTCGCAAACGGCTTTTGCCAAAAGGCGCGGAGACGCATTACGCGCGTCATACGCAAGCGTAAGCGCCCTGTCATTTGCCGAGTTCGCGCAACGGCGCGGCGTACCCCGTCAATTCCAGATAACCGCGGCCCTTGATCGAACGACCGGGCGCCGAACCGGCGGCGTCGACCGCTCCTTCCCAATACGCGACTGGGGCGAGAGCGAGTTCCTGGTCGTCCAAGGCAGCGCGGACGGTAAACTCTATCTGCTCGCCTAACAGCTTCACCTTCCATTCGACCGGGTAGATTGCGCCGCTGCGAGGACTGCGCCAACGCCGCAGCGGCGTGATTTCGAACGAGCTGCTGGAAAGATTTTGCGTCGATCCATCCGGACGAATCAGTGTGCCGCTGGAGGCTGGATCAATCTTTCCATCCGTGAGCCGCATCTCATAAAGCATCAGCGCACTTCCGTCCTGCCATTGCAGGGACAGCCAATTCCATCCGATTTGTTCCGCCGCGAGTTGGTTGGTCGCCCATTCGTGGTCGAACCAACTCTCCCCATGAACCGCGAACTCCTCACGCGCGGTGCGCAGTTCCCCCGTCGTTTCCAGGCGCGGAACCGAGTAGTAATGTGAGGCGTGCTCGCCGTTGGACGATTTCTGACTGACGCCGTCCGTCCCATGAATCACGGGCGAGCCGAGGGGCGACAAGTGCAATTTGATCGAGGCGTCAGCGCTGGTTGCTGCGAGTTCGAACGAACCACCCGGACCGAAAGAAAGAGACCAGTCTTCCACCCAGGCGATCCTCCTGTCTTCATCAAATCCCGCCTCGCCGAACGCACCGCGGCTCGTTTTTTGTTCGTAAGAAAACTTCCGTCC
>JACCXL010000235.1 GCA_013697015.1 Chthoniobacterales bacterium
GTTGTACGCAGGAGGAAAAAACGGCAAACCTTGGATATGATCCCAGTGTGTGTGCGTGATTAAAAGAGTGAGCTTGATGGTTTGCGATCCGAACTCTTGTTCAAGGGCGAGACCCAGCGCGCGGATCCCGGTGCCGGCGTCGAGCACGATGATTTCGCCGTCGGCGCGCACTTCCACGCAGCTGGTGTTGCCCCCATAACGAAGCGTCGTCGGTCCGGGCACCGGCAGCGAACCGCGCACGCCCCACAGTTTCAAGCGCGGCGGGACTGACTGAACTTCCGCGGTGGATTCCGTACTCGTTGGCCGGTGCAAAATTTTCGGCAGAAGACGATCGATCGCGCCGCAGAGGAGTTCCCATGTGATTGGCTTGAGCAAATATTCGTCCGCGCCGGCTTCCAACGCACTTGCGCGATCCACTGCATAATCTCGCCCGGAGACGACGATGATCTTGGTCGGTTGGAGCTGCTGCCGGATAGTGCGACAGACTTGAAAGCCGTTCGACCCTGGCATTAGCAAATCGCATAAAATAACTTCCGGACGATGCCGAACGGCGAGATCAACTCCGGTGTCGCCGTCCCCGGCTTCCAAAACTTTCCAATCTTCCCGTGCGAACAGTTTTGCAATCGCGCGGCGGCTGGGGGCGTCGTCTTCGATGATTAATACGCTCGGCATGGAGGGGGGCGGATCACAGGCCGCTTTCATTTAACACAACTAAAACCCAAAGGGTCGCGGCTGCGTTTGGCTTGCCGCTTTCAAGTTACTATCTTGGCTAAGCTGAGATCGGCCGGTCAAGGTTCTTTTCCGAAGGTTCCATTCCGTTCGGTCACCACCAACACGGCGTTGATCTTTTGCACTTCGATCGCGTGTCACTAGCCTTGAAGGCGCTTGCACAGGGCTTTGGTTTGCATTGCGCTCAGGTGGAGGTCTAGATAGATCACAAAGTCCCCGAGAAACCAGCCAGCTTTAACGAACTCGAAGTTGCGAAAGCTCCTTGTAATCCGGAAGAGAGCACTGCGTGAGAGGGCTCAATAATACCCCGAGACAGCGGGCACAGTCACTTGGTTACTCGTTCTGCTTTCTCCATACTGGTTGTAAGCTCTCGCGGTGACATAGTACTGAGTTGAAGTGGATAAACTTAGCGAATAAGTGAGAACATTTTTTACATCCCTCGAATATTGGTAATTACCACTGCCAGTGCCCCAATATAGTTTATAGCCAGTCACCGAAGATGTGGAAGATGCAGCCCACTTTAGCTTCACCGTTCTCAAAGAAGGTGTCGGCGATGGAGTGGGTGAAGTGGTTGCAAGCGCTGAGAGACTCATAAGGATCAGGACGGTGAATACTTGCGACGCTTTGAGATATGTCATTTCGGTAGATCGTTTGTACGACTTGTGATTAGTGTTTTCGTGAGTTCCGTCCGTTGATACCAGCGTAAACCATCCGAAACAAACAGTTTTCTGCTAAATCTATAATCTAAAATGCGGTCAAACTGTCGGAACGACTTACACTTTGCGCATAATTGAGGGCTTAGACGCACGTCGGCTACAAATGGCGAAAATTGCATAAGCTTCATTCGCCATACATGTTATGCGTACCAGATGCCCATCTTTCATAATCTATGGCACGCTATAAGCTTTATGGAATGTCGACTTCAATTTAACCCAGGGCATCGGCCTTCAAACGCGCCGACCTTTCAATGCCCTGACGACGATGAAACTTCCTCGAATCCTCAAATCTCTTTTACTCGTGTGTGTCTTGTTGGCTGGTGCCAACACGGTTCGTTCTGACGAACTCGCAATTACGATTACGCTGCATGAGAATGGTGAAGGTAACCTTCAGGGCGTAGACGCCAATGCGTCTTTCGCGGGTTTCCTCTCGGTCGATCCCGGACCCGGTGGATTATCCGCCGCTCTTACTTTCGATCTCCTAAGTCCGCCGGGCTTGGTCGCCGGGGATCTGTTGCTGCTGGGCGATACCTTAGCAATTTCCGACGTGATCCGATTTAACACTGCGGGCGTTGAAGGATTCGCCGTGTTCTATTCTGAGATCACATCCGGTTCGGGCGAGTTGGCGGACACAGGATTTCCGACCCTGAACTATATTAACATGCTGACCATTTACGAAGCCCCTTCAGGAACGACAACTTATACGCCAACTGCGGGGCAACCGGGATTCGTCGAAGGCGCCCGTGGATTGGTCAGCTATGTGATTTCAAGCTCCGAGGCTAGGACAATAGGAGTGCCGGAAAGTGGTTCGACCATCCTGCTGCTAGGGTTGGCGATTTGCCTCTTGATTTCCCCGTGCGCGCTCGAGCCCTTGCACGCGTCCGGCCTTAGTCGGTGTCAGAGAGGCGTCACGGGCGTGATCGCCGCCGGCTAAAAACAAGTCGCGTCGTTTCTCTCAAAAACAGGGCTCTTGATCGGTCTCTACCCGACCGGCCGACCGAACCTTTCCTACGCAGAGCTTCGCCGTGTCGGCTCCATCTCTCGCTTCTCGCTCACTTAGATAAAATCGATTGGTCGCCCGCCGCCTGGGCCCGGCGCATTTGAAACTGGATCGTCGGTGTGATGTCCGACATATAGCTGCCCAATTTACTCATCGCCGCCTTACCCGTTCCCGAGCCGTAGAAATCGGCCAGCGCTTTTAGTTCTCCCGCCGAGAAGTGTTTCACTAACGCGTCCGTAAGCGATTGCTGCACTGTGCTCGTCTCCACCTGCGCGAGAAAAGCCTGCTTATACTTTTCCTGTTCGGACGGGGGCAACTGCGCCGCCCCTTTGTCGGCCACTTCCTGAAAGAGCAACGCCGGCGGAGTGGCCTCCAAATACCGCTGTGCCTGCTGTTTCCGATTCTCGGGTGTGTCAGCGAGTCCTTGCGCGCGAATCGCAGATGGAACAAGAAGGCAGGAAAGGAAAACAAGAAGAAGACGGATTTTCATAAACGCGTTGTGACTCTAATGCAGGTCTCGATGGCAAAGAAATATTAACCGGCAGACCTCGGCTCACTCCTTCAGCTCAACACCTCAATTTGGCTCATCAGTTTAAACATCTCATAGCGATCGGAGATTTCGTCCAGAGTCAGCGTCCGCAGGCGCTCCAAGCTGAAGGCTTCCACATTAAAGCTGGCCAGAATACTGCCGTAGATAATCGCCTTCCGCAGGTCGGCGAACGTCGGCCGCGCGGCTCCTCGCGCGGCGAGGTATCCGGCCACCCCGCCAGCGAATGTATCGCCTGCACCGGTGGGATCATGAATATCCTCCAGCGGATAGGCGCCACAGCTGAAGAATTCATCCGGCCCAAATAAGAGCGCGCCATGCTCCCCTTTCTTAATCGCGACGTACTCCGGACCGCTCTTCCGGATTTTCTTACCGGCTTTGATCAAGCTCGTCTCCTTCGTCATTTCGCGTGCTTCACTGTCATTTAAAATCAACAAATGGACTCGTGGCAATAAGGCATCGAGATCCGCGCGCGCTGTCTCGATCCAGAGATCCATCGTGTCCGCGACTATAAATTTAGGGCGACTCATCTGGTCGAGGACATGGGCCTGCAAGGCCGGGGCAATGTTCGCCAGCAGGACAAACTCGCTCTCGCGATAGGACGGGGGCAAATCCGGGCGAAAATGCTCGAAGACGTTGAGCGCGACGGAACGGGTCACACGGGTGTTGAGATCCCAGGCGTATTCGCCAGACCAGCGAAAGGTTTTTCCCGCAACGCGCTGCACCCCTGCGTGATCGATTTGATGGGAATTCCAAAATTCAAATTCCCCCGCCGGGAAATCATCGCCCACCACGCCGACCAGCTTTACCGGGGAAAAAAAGCTTGCACCAAGCGCCGCATACGAGGCCGATCCCCCTAACAAGTCAGCATGCTCTTCAACCGGTGTTTTCACCGTATCGAGCGCGATCGAACCGACTACGAGAACAGACATTCTTGGGAGTGCTTTAGCTAAGTGGCGTCGAGGAGATCTCGCGCCGCGCGTGCATAGCTTGCGATATCTCCCGCCCGCAGCAACCCCGAAACAATCACGACCCGGCGGGCACCAGCCGCAATGACGGCCGCGAGGTTTTCGAGGTTGATTCCACCGATGCAAAAGATCGGGCGAGGAACTGCTTCGTGCACGCTGCGAATTTCCGCGAGTCCGATCGGCGCGTAGTCCGGCTTCGTCGACGTGGTGAAGAGTGGACCAAAGCCGATGTAATCCGCGCCTTCCACGACAGCCGCCTCAGCTTGCGAGAGGCTGTGCGTGGATTTTCCAATAAACGCGCCGTCGCCGGCTCGCGCGCGCGCCTCGGAGATGGAGATATCATCCTGGCCGAGATGCACTCCCTCCGCACCGGCAACCTGGGCGATTTCCGGATGATCGTTAATCACGAGCGGAATAGCGCGACGGCAGGTCACCACATGCAGTCGCTGCGCGAGTTCGGTGATTTCATCCGGCGACTTTCCTTTTGCGCGGAGCTGAATCAAATCCACGCCGCCATCCATCATGGCCGTCGCCACTCGCTCGCAGTCAATCGCATCCACGTAGCCAAGATCAAGAATGCCGTAGAGCCGGCAGCGGTCGAGGTCCACGCCGAACTATTCGTGCAGACGATTCGAGGCCGGTTTCAGTTCGAAATTTTCCGAAGCCATGACGCGCTCCACGAAGCCAGTGTCATAGGTGCCGGCGCGGAACTCTGCGTTGCGCATAATCGCGCTGTGAAACGGCACCGTCGTTTTAATGCCCGTAATGTAGTACTCATCGAGCGCCCGGCGCATACGATCGATCGCCGACTCCCGCGTCGCGCCGACTGTGATGATTTTCGCGATCATCGAATCATAATACGGCGGCACGATGTATCCTGTGTAGGCATGCGAATCAATCCGCACGCCCCGCCCGCCGGGAGCGTAGTAGAAGACGATTTTGCCCGGGGAAGGTTGGAAGTTTTTCTCGGGATCTTCCGCATTGATCCGGCACTGCAGGGCGTGCAAGCGTGGCGTGGGGTGCGCGACATGTGGGGAAAGCCGCTCGCCGGCTGCAATCCGGATTTGTTCCTTCACGAGATCGCATCCATACACCTCCTCGGTGATCGTGTGCTCCACCTGGATGCGCGTATTCATCTCGATGAAGTAGTAATGACCTTCATTGTCGACGAGGAATTCGATCGTGCCGGCATTCTCGTAGCCGACTGATTGCGCCAGTTTGACCGCGGCCGCGCCCATCTTCTTTCTTAACACGGGAGTGATCAGGGGAGATGGGCATTCCTCGATCACTTTCTGATTGCGGCGCTGGATGGAACAATCGCGCTCTCCCAGGTGCACGGTATGTCCATGCCGGTCCGCCATGATCTGGAACTCGATGTGGTGCGGGTGGATAATCAACTTCTCCAGATAAACGTCCGCATTTCCAAAAGCTTTCTCGGCTTCCATGCGCGCACCGTGGAAGGCCGGAGCAAGGGAAGCCTCGCTGTGCGCCGCACGCATGCCGCGACCGCCGCCTCCGGCGACCGCTTTGATCATCACTGGATATCCGATTCTCTGTGCGATCTTGATAGCGTCCTCTTCGCTCTCGATAATTCCATCGCTTCCGGGCGTGACCGACACGCCCGCCTTGCGTGCGCAGGCGCGCGCCGAATTCTTGTCACCCATGGCGTGCATCGCACTCGCGGGCGGCCCGATGAATTTGATTTTGCAGCTCTCGCAGACCTCCGCGAAGTGCGCGTTCTCGGCCAGAAATCCATAGCCGGGATGAATCGCATCCACGTCCCCCACTTCCGCCGCGCTCATAATCCGATCGATTTTGAGATAGCTTTCGGAACTGGGTGGAGCCCCGATACAGATCGCCTCGTCGGCCAGCTGCACATGGAGGGAATCGACGTCCGCTTCTGAGTAGACCGCGAGCGTGCGAATCCCGAGCTCTTTGCACGCGCGTATCACACGCAGCGCAATCTCTCCGCGATTGGCGATCAGGATTTTCTCGAACATGAGCAAACGAAGGCGAGCGACGGCAGGCTCAGTAAGCGACGCGAAGTTTGCGCCACCCGCAACTGCGCGCGTCTGTTCGCCGTCTCAACGGACGCGGAAAAGCACTTGCCCGAACTGCACTGGTTTGCCGTTTTCCGCCACGATTTCGGCGATCACGCCGCTGGTTTCAGCCTTGATTTCGTTCATCACCTTCATCGCTTCGATGATGCAAACGACGGTCTCCGCGTCGATAGCTTTTCCGATGTCGACGAATGACGGCGCGTCTGGCGATGCCTGTCGGTAGAAAGTGCCAACCATCGGCGAGACAATATCTTTGAGCGGACCTCCCGGCTCCTCGGCTACCGCAGGTGATGAGCTTGCCCGTGTCCCAGCGGGTAAAGCAGGCGCGGGGATCGCGATCTGAGGAGTGCTCACCGGCAGCAGCGGTTGCATGAAAACGGTCTGATCTCCGGCACCCTTTTGCAGCTTCAGCTTGAACCCGTCCTTCTCCATTTCGAAGACCGACAGATCGTTCTTCTTCATCAGGTCGATGATGGATTTTATGTCCTTGAGTTCCAAAGTGGAGTCCTTGGCGGGGATGAGCGTTTAGGTAAGAGTCTTTTCCAGGCGAGGTCAAGCAAACGAAATCAGCTCGCGCGCGTTTCTGAGCTGCTGATCACGGTAATCGAAAATCCTCCCGAGCTGAGGCCTGATCGCCAGGACGTTGAGGAGCGCTCCCAATGGTCCGAACGGCGGAACATAATGCACCAGATCTCGCACCGCGGTCCGCTCGGCTCCGATGGGCGTGAAGAAATGCTCGTGATGCCAGACGCGGTAGGGCCCGATTCTTTGCTCGTCAACAAAGTAATTCGGTTTGTCCACGCCCGTAATTTCAGTCAGCCACGTCAGTGGGATGCCCGCCAACGGCGTGACTGAATATCGAATCATCAGGCCCGCGTGAATTGTGTCTGGAAGTTCGCTTTTGATGCGAAAGCGGAGCGCTGGCGGCGTGATCTTCTGCAAATTTCGCGGGTCGGAAAAGAAACGCCAGCAATCGACGAGCGGCACGTCGATGACCTGGCTGCGCTCCAGAGTGTAGATTGGCACGCGAGTGTTAGGCGCCAAGCGCTGGTGACGACGCGACATTTGCGTCATCCGCCACGATGCGCCCATCGCGCATCTGCAGGTGGCGCGCTGCGCACTGCGCCACGTCCTCGCTGTGCGTCACGATCAGCAGCGTCGTGGCCCCTGTTTCGCCGATGTTTCGCAGCAAGTTTGTGACGGTGCCTGCAGCCGCCGTGTCGAGATTTCCGGTCGGTTCGTCTGCGATCAAAATTGACGGTCGATGCACCAGGGCACGCGCGATCGCGGTGCGCTGTTGCTCGCCGCCGCTGAGCTGATGGACGAAATGGCTCATGCGATCGCCGAGCCCAAACTCAAGCAGTAATTCTTTCGCACGCGCCTCACTCTCCTGCGCGGAAGCTCCCTGCAGTAAAAGTGGAAACGAGACGTTCTCCAACGCGTTCATTGTCGGCAGGAGATTAAAAAATTGGAAAACGAGACCAAGCCGGCGGCGGCGAAACTCCGTCAGCTGCGCGTCGTTGGCAGTGTGCAACGGCAGACCGTCCGCAAAAATTTCGCCGGAGACAGGTTTATCAAGGCCGGCAATCAGGTGCATCAAAGTGCTTTTGCCGCACCCGCTCGGACCGGAAATCGCAACGGATTCGCCGCGTCGAATTTCCAGTGACACGTCGTCGACTGCCCGCACCGGGCGCTCGCCACTTGAGTAAGAATGCGTCACGTTCTTGAGAGAGATCATGCCGGAATCTGCTTTATCCGCTACCGCTTCGCGCCGTGCAAACGCGCGGCTGAATTTCGCGATTGTGGCTGAGACGGACGACTACCTCGTGGTGGATAAGCCGCCGTATCTGCTTGTTCATCCAACCAAACCGACCGGTGAACCAACACTTTGGAGTGGAGTTCGCGATCTACTCGCGTTTGAGATCGCGAACGGAGGCCAGGTATCCATTGTGAATCGGCTGGACCGCGAGACCAGCGGGCTCGTGCTGATCGCAAAAACGGCGGCGGCCGCGCGGCTTTTCGGACGGCTCATGCAGGAACACCGCATCGCAAAAGAATATCTCGCGATCGTCTGGGGATGGCCAACGTGGGAGTCCTTCACCGTGGATCGACCTCTCGTGCGTCAGGGGCTGCACGGCGTTTCCAAAATCTGGCTGAAACAAACAATCGATGACCGCGGAGCGGTCGCACGCACCGATCTGCGCGTGGAAAAACGCCTGCAATTTGCAGACTCGCCCCACCAGCGATTTAGCATCGTGCGCGCGACGCCTCACACCGGCCGCACGCATCAAATTCGCGTGCATCTCGCCTCCATCGGTTACCCAATCGTCGGCGATAAAATTTACGGGCCGGACGAAGCCGCATACCTGCGCTTCATCGAGTCAGGGTGGACGGCAGCGCTCGAAGAACTTCTCATTCTGCCCAGGCATGCGCTCCATTCCGCAGTGCTCGCGGTGGATGGAATTGGCACTTGGAAGAGCGAGCCGCCCGCCGACCTGAAGGTCTGGCTAAATGGACTGACCGAGATATAGACCGGAGACCACCCGTTGCTTCTTTCCGACGATCACTTCGAGGCGATTACTTCAATCCCGGCGAAGCGAATTACCTTGTCGTTAAAGTGATGTTCGGTCGAGAGGTGCAGCCCGCCGAATTCCTGATATTTCTCCCAGGTCGCGTGCATGCCCTGCCCCGTCTTCGGCTTGTAATCCCAGGAGCGCATCAGGTGCGTCTGCGGCTCTATGTAGAAAACGTACTCGTCGCTTGGAGTCAGGCCGACCTGGCCAAAGCTCACATGCATGGCGTGAGATGACGTGCCATCCATCTCCTTCATGCCTTCGTCGTTCACATTGACGCCGGGATCGAGGATTTTGAGCGGCGCGAGCAACCAGTAGGAATCGTTAACCCATCTCGCGTAGGCCGCTTTCCCATCTTCGTCGGACGCTGGATTAGTCAGGCTCACAGTCACATCCTTGTCTTTCCACTGCACGTGATCCGTTCCGGCGGAGACATTCCAGTCGTGCTGCACACTGGCGAGAGTTTTGCCGTCCTGTTCCACCACGAAAGTGAAGCGGAGCTCTTTTACGTTGTTCCAGTTTTCACCACCGCTAGCCTGCCATATCTCTTTCGCGGCAGAGGAAGTTGCCGTCTGGTCGTCGGCCGCCCGGCAGCGCAGAGAAGCGGACAGAATCACAACCAGCACGAGGGTAGAGCTTCGGAGCTTTTTCATGGAACAAAGGGTGACGAAATTGTGTTCCGATTGCAATTCAATGAACAACAAATATCGTGACGCGCCTTTTCATGAACCTCTCACGTCCGCTTTTTTACTCCGCCTTCATCCTGACTATCTGTTGCGGGAAAAGCGCGCACGCCGGAGCCGACTATGGCGCGAGTCGGCAGGGCGTGGCCGACGAGCTGGACGCCCCGTCTTTCGAGCTGGCGTCTGAAAGCGCCTACATGCTGGGTGTGTTCGGGAACCCGCACAATTACGAGATTGCAGGCCAATTCATCACCGCGCGATTACGCTTGGGCGCGGTTCACAGCGACAGCTGGATGCGCGGCTACAATCAAGTCTATTTCCAAATCATGGGCGAACCCTTCATTCGCGGGTTGGAGAATCATTACTTCGGCATCAATGCCGGGTTCCGCTATAACTTCGTGCAGCCGGGGCGCCGCTGGAGCCCGTATGTCTCGGGCGGAGTCGGTCTGGGCGATATCGACGCGACGAAGGAGGTTACGCCCGGCGCGATCGGGCAGAATTTTACCTTCAATGTCCAAAGCGCGCTCGGAGTTTCCTACAAGATGGATCAGCATTGGCGGTTCACCGCTGGGATCATCTATCAACACCTCTCCAATGCCGGGCTCTCCGAGCCGGAGCGACCAAACTCCAGCTTGAACACACTCGGCCCGCAGCTCGGCGCGACCTATTCGTTCTAAGCGAGGCGCGTCTGCATGGGCCGCCCGAATGAAAATGTCCTCGTGGTTCGCCGGGCTCTCTTCGATGAGCTCGGCAGTTTTCATGGCCTGAATCTTGAGCCGGAAATCTACCTGCGTGCGCTCCTTTCGCGCGGAGACAACTTCTTCCTCCCGCGCGACGCGGCCGAGAACGATCCAGCCTACAAGCAGCTCATACCCTATGTCTTGATCGCACACGGCGATCGTGTGCTGCATTACGTGCGCGGAAAAAAAGCGGGCGAACAGCGTCTCGTCGCGAAGGGATCCATCGGAATCGGCGGCCACATGAATGACACCGACGAATCGCTCTTTGCGTGGGACGAGAACGCATACCGCGCCGGGGTGCAGCGAGAGGTCGACGAAGAGATCACGATTGAATCAACCTACGAGGACAAGATCGTTGCGCTCTTAAATGATGACACCAGTGAAGTTGGTCGAGTCCACTTGGGGATCGTGCATCTCTTCCGGCTCGCTGACCCAAAAGTGCAGAAGCGCGAAGCCATGATCACAGGTCTCGCGTTTCTCTCGCGGGAAGAATTGGTTGCGCGCCGCGACAACCTGGAGACGTGGTCACAAATCTGCCTCGATTCCCTCCCGCGCTTATTGCGCTGAGGGGCGCGAGGCGCGCTGCGCAGGCCGGCAGAGCAGAAACGCGCGTCGGAAATCTGAAGCGTTCAGTAGCCGAAACCGATGCCTTTAACGACCTCGCCGTCCCGAATCAGGACGCCATGTTTCTGCATCCCGGTATATGAGCCGAATCGATTGCGCGAGTTCACCTTGAAATCCACACGATAACCGTGCAGCACCTTCCCATCCATGGCTGGCAAGTCCGTCGCCGTCGGCGCGGTCAGCCACTCGATTTTTGCGCTGCTCGCATCGAGCAGCTGTGTCTCCAGCCAGCGCAGGGTGACGTCTTTATAATCGGTCGGGAATTTACCGTAGACGGCAGCGTCAGCGGGCGCACCCGACGGGACGGCCGCGGGACTCTGCGCGCTCGTAGTCGAGATGCTTATAATAATGCTCGTGAGCGCGAGGAATGAGAATCTCAGCCAACGCATTTGCAAAGTCATAACAAAAGGCCTCCGC
>JACCXL010000249.1 GCA_013697015.1 Chthoniobacterales bacterium
CAAGGGGCGGCTGCAAAGATTGAATCGCGCGGTTCGCGCCCCCGGCGAGGCGCGTGATGACTGGGAGATCCTGCGCGATTTGATCCATGCCTGCTCGGGGCAAAACTCCGGGATGAGCTCGCGCGCCGGCGGAATTTACACAATCGAAGATGTCTTTCGGCAGATGAGCGAAAGCGTGCCGGAACTGCGCGGCTTGAGCTTAAGCAAAATTAGAGATCTCGGCGTGGCGGTGCTGCATCTGGAGCAGAGTCCCGCGCCCCTAATAGCTTCGGCGCGAGCACAGTGATTGCCGCCATGGACTATTTCTTGATCGGGACATCGCTGGCGAAGATCGCCGGATTGCTGGCAGTAGTGCTCGGCATCATGAACTACAGCGTTTACGCGGAGCGACGCATCAGCGCGCTCATCCAGGATCGCCTGGGACCGAATCGGGTCGGTCCCGCCGGACTGCTGCAGCCGATCGCGGACGCGTTCAAGTTCCTGCTCAAAGAAGACTTCACGCCCGGGCATGTGAACAAATTCTATTACTGGCTCGCTCCCTGCCTCGCGATGATTCCCGCCATCGCCACTCTCGCGGTTGTTCCGTTCGGGAGCACGCTGTTTGGCGTTCCGATGGTGATCGCAGATATCAATGTCGGCGTCCTCTACGTTTTCGCGATTGCCTCGTTAGGCGTGTACGGAATTGTCCTGGCCGGCTGGTCTTCCAATTCGAAGTATCCGTTCCTCGGCGGCATCCGCTCCAGCTCACAAATGATCTCTTACGAGCTCTCGCTGGGCCTGGCCGTGATTCCAATTTTTCTCGTCGCCGGTCAATTGCGCCTCACGAGTATTGTCCGTTTTCAGATTGAGCACGGCTGGATGATCGCCCCGTTCATCGGTGATTGGACGAACATCGGCAAATGGCTGCTCGCCGTTCCCATGCTCGTTTCCTTTCTCGTCTTTACGATCGCGATCTTCGCGGAAACAAATCGTTTACCGTTCGATCTGCCAGAGGCCGAAACCGAACTCGTCGGCGGCTATCACACCGAATATGGGTCGATGAAATTCGGGCTTTTCTTCCTCGGCGAATACATCGCGATGATTACGGGCTCGGCGATCATCGTGACGCTCTTCCTCGGCGGCTGGCATTTGCCTCTGCCATCGTGGCATGGCGGATTTCACTGGGCCGTCGTGAACGGATCCGCTCCGGGATGGCGCGGCATCATCGGCGGTATTTTCAATATCGCGTGCTTTTTCGCGAAGGTCGCAGCGCTTCTCTTCATCTTCATCTGGGTGCGTTGGAGCCTGCCACGTTTCCGCTACGATCAGCTTATGCGACTCGGCTGGGTCTTCTTCTTTGAGATCGCGCTCGTCAACATCTTCGTCGTCGCCGTGATCGTCGCTTACATCTCGAAATAGGAAATGAATCAGGAAAGCAGGAAAACAAGAAAAAGCGGATGGACTCCCTGGCGCACAATCCTCGGTGAGGCTTCAACCATCCTTCCTGCTTTCCTGCTTTCCTTATTCGCCCTTTGATCATGGCCGTTACGGTTCGCCGCCCGAAACTGAATTGGTCCGAGCGTCTCTACCTGCCCGCGATCGCGGGCGGAATGGCGATCACCATGCGCCATTTCAAAAACATGCTGCTCGGACGCACCAAAGTGACGATGCAATATCCGGAGGAACGCTGGGACGCGCACATGCCGGAGTATTACCGCGGCGCCCCCGCCCTCGTGAAAGACGCATCGGGCCGGGAACGCTGCGTCGCCTGTCAGCTCTGCGAGTTCATCTGTCCGCCGCGCGCCATCCGCATCACGGCCGGCGAGCTTCCGAGCACCGATCGCTTTGCCAAAGTCGAAAAATATCCCTACGAATTCGATATCGACATGCTCCGCTGCATCTATTGCGGAATGTGCGAAGAGGTCTGTCCTGAACAGGCCATTTTCCTGCGCAAAGATTACGCGATCACCGGTTTCACCCGCAAGGAGATGGTGCATGACAAAGAGAAACTGCTCGAGATCGGCGGCGTCATGCATGGCCTGGTCTTGAAGTGGAACGAAAAGAAGTAAGCCGCGCCCGTACGATGCCGCCATTTCTCTTCTGGTTTTTTGCGCTGATGACGCTGGGGTTCGGCGCCGGTGTCATCATTAATCGCAGCCCGATCGGCAGCGCGCTCAGCCTCGTCCTCTCTTTCATCGGCTTGTCCACGCTGTTTCTCTCTCTGAACGCCTATTTCATCAGCGTAATCCAAGTTCTCGTCTACGCCGGCGCCGTGATGGTGCTCTTCCTTTTCATCATCATGCTGCTCGACTTGCGCGCGGAGGAGCGGCGCAAGATCAACGTTGTCGCGTTCGCCGGCGGTGCCGCGGTGGCACTGGCGCTCTTCGTCCAAGTCTATCGGATCATTGGCGCTTTGGGGGCCGCTCGTCAGGCCTTTCCACCACTGCGGTCCGGAAACACCGACGATGTCCGCCGCGTCGGTCTCCTCCTTTTCGCCAACTACAATCTGCCCTTTCAAATTGTCGGCGTGCTGGTGTTGGTCGCCACGATCGGGGTCATCGTCCTCAGTAAGCGCGAGCTGCGTTAACCATGGTTACACTCGGCGATTACCTGCTGGTTAGCGGGCTGCTCTTCACGATCGGCTTTGCCGGCGTCATGCTGCGGCGCAACATCATCATCATCTTCATGTCGCTCGAACTGATGTTGAACGCGGCCAACCTCTCCCTCGTGGCGTTTTCGCGTTTTCGCGTGCAACCGGACGGTCTCCCGAACTACCACGCACAGGTCTTCGTCTTTTTCATCATAACCGTCGCCGCCGCCGAAGTCGCGGTCGGTCTCGCCATCATTGTCGCGCTCTACCGCGCCCGCCGCACCACGCATGTGGAAGATATCGCGACGCTGAAGTTTTAAGGCATAACCTATGACGCGGGCGCGCGACACTTTCTGTCCTTCTGAGCGAAGCGAAGAACCTCTCGCTGTCGATGGGTTTGCGAGATCCTTCGCCATTTGCGCAATTCAGGATAACGACCCTTTATGAGCAGCGCCTTACCCTGGTCCATTTTGCTCCTACCGCTCGCCTCGGCGGTTGTGATTCTGCTTTTTACGCTGCGTTCGGGCAGGGTGAGCAGCTTCACCTCCGTCCTCGCGGCGCTTGCCGCTTTCCTCTGTAGCTGGGCGCTTTTCACGAGCGAAAATACGCGCGCGATCGAGCTGACGTGGATCGATCTGCGCCCCTTGCTCTACGTCCCACTCGGTTTTGTGATCGATGGATTGAGCAAAACAATGCTGCTCGTCGTCACGGGCGTGGGTGCGCTCATCCATGTCTACTCGTTAGGCTACATGCGGAATGACGCCGGCAAGTCGCGCTACTTCGCTTCCCTTTCGCTCTTCATGTTCTCGATGGTCGGCATCGTCCTCTCGAACAATTTCGTCATGATGTTTATCTTTTGGGAGCTCGTCGGCGTGAGCTCGTATCTTCTCATCGGCCATTGGTTCGAGCGTGACGCGGCTGCCGAGGCGGCCAAAAAAGCCTTCCTCACCAATCGCATCGGCGACTTCGGTTTCATGATCGGAATCCTGATGATCTGGAGCGCAACCGGCTCGGTGGTGTTCCGCGAGATCGCGATGCAAATGCCGCAAATCATCGCGCATCCCGGCTTCCTCACGATTGCGGCGCTCCTTGTCTTCTGCGGCGCTGCCGGAAAATCAGCGCAATTTCCGCTCCACGTCTGGCTGCCGGATGCGATGGAAGGACCTACTCCGATCTCGGCCTTGATCCACGCGGCTACGATGGTCGCGGCCGGCGTTTACATGCTCGTTCGGGTCGGTTTCCTTGTGCAGTCGTCGCCCGCAGCGCTGGGCGTGATCGTCTGGATCGGCACGATTACAGCCGTGATGGCGGCGCTGATCGCAACGCAGCAGTCCGACATCAAACGCATTCTCGCCTACTCCACGCTCTCGCAGCTCGGCTACATGGTGATGGCAGTCGGGCTCGCTTCCGGCGAGGCGGCGATGTTCCACTTGTTCACGCACGCTTTTTTTAAAGCGCTCCTCTTCCTCGGCGCGGGCGCCATCATCATTATGCTTCATCACGAGCAGAACATCTGGAACATGGGTGGCCTGGCCGGGAAATTACGCGTGACCTTTCTCACCTTCCTCGTCGGCACGCTCGCGCTGATCGGTTGTCCTCCCTTCAGCGGTTTCTGGAGCAAAGACGCCATTCTTGCGCTCGCCTATACACGGAGCATGCCGATTTTTGTGCTTGGTCTTTTCACCGCGTTTTTGACCGCGTTCTATATGACGCGGCTCCTCGTGGTCGTGTTCCTCGGGAAACCACGGACTGACGCTGCCCGCAGCGGACGGGAAGCGCCGATCGTCATGACGGTGCCGCTGTTGCTGCTTGCGATTCCGGCGTTCCTGGCCGGTTTTAGTTTTGTCGCCACGAGATTCCTCCCGCTGCCGCAGGAAAAGGAAGCCGTCGCGCTCGTGCCGGTTCTCGCCACGCTGGCGATGATTGCCGGCGTTACACTCGGGGTCGTACTCTACCGCAATCGCGAGCGCGAGCCGCTCAATATCGCACTCTTGCGGAAGCGCTTCTTCTTTGACGAATTTTACACGTGGTTGATCGGAGTGACCCAGGGCACGCTCGCGCGGCTCTCGGATTTTTTCGATCATTGGATCATCGATGCCGGTGCGGTGCGGGGATTGAGCAGCGCCACCTGGGGCATCGGCGCGCTCTTGCGTCTCTTCCAAGTCGGTAATCTGCAGGCGTATTCCTTTCTCTTTGGTCTCGGAATCGTCGGGCTGATTTACTTCACGATCTTTCGCTGATGCTCCTTTTCATCGTTTTCGTTCCCATCGCAGTTGCGCTGCTGATCCTGGCGGGCGCTCCGGCCCGGGCTAGCGCGGTCGCGGCAAGCGGTGCCGTTCTGCTCGCTACCCTGCTTGCTTTCGCCGGCTTCGATGGCGGACATGCTGGCTACCAACTCGTTACCTCGCGTCTGGTCAGCGCCGATTGGGGAATCCATCTCGCGTTCGGGATTGATGGCTTGAGTCTCATCATGCTGTTGCTCACCAGCCTCGTTACGTTCGCCGCCGTTTGGTTCACGCCTTCCATCCCGGAACACGAAAACGCGTTTTACGCCTGCTTGCTTCTCATGGCCGGCGGCGCGCTCGGCGCGTTTGCGTCCATCGATCTTTTTTTCTTCTACGCCTTTCACGAGCTCGCCTTGATTCCGACCTTCCTCCTCATCGGAATCTGGGGAACCGGTAATCGCCAGACCGCAGCGTGGAAGATTACGATCTACCTCGCGACGGGTAGCTTCATTTTACTGATCGGATTGCTTTTGCTCTATCGGTCGCTGCCGGAGGCGGCGCGGAGCTTTGATTTTCGCCTTCTGCAAAAAACGGCGGGGCAAATTCCAGCCGGCATGCAGCACCACATTTATCTGCTGCTCCTGATCGGTTTCGGAATTTTGATTTCGTTGTTCCCGTTTCACACCTGGGCGCCCCAGGCGTATGCGTCAGCGCCCGCTCCCGCGGCGATGCTCCACGCCGGCGTGCTAAAAAAATTCGGGCTGTATGGCTTACTGCGGATCGCGATTCCTCTTCTCCCGGAAGGCGCGCGTTACTGGACGGGACTCCTGCTCGTGCTCCTCCTCGGAAACATCATCTATGTCGGCCTGGTCACGATCGCGCAAAAGCGGCTCGATTGGATGCTGGGCTATTCAAGCGTGATGCACATGGGCTACATCTTTCTCGGAATCGCCGCCGGAAATATCGTCGGCGCGAATGGCGCTGCGCTTCTGATGCTGGCGCACGGACTATCGATTGCGGTGCTCTTCGCCGTGGCCGGAGAGATCCGCGGGCGCACCGGCACCCTGGTTTTCTCCGACCTCGGCGGATTGGCGAAAGTGATGCCCTTCGCCGGTCTCGTCTTCGGTCTCGCCACGTTTGCGGCCATTGGTCTTCCCGGCTTCGCCAATTTCAGCGCGGAAGTGATGGTTTTTTTCGGAGCGTTTCACGTCGGCGCGGACCTGCAACATTTCCATGCGTTCCAAGTTACGACCGTGCTGGCGTTGTGGGGCGTCGTGATCAGCGCCGTCTATATGCTGCGCGCTTACCGCACCATCTTTATGGGTAGTGCGAGCGAAGCATCGGCTAGCGCGACCGACATCGGCACCAATCTACGCCCGCCGATTTTTCTTCTCGTCGGCGCGATGCTGTGGGTGGGCTTCTTTCCGCAAAGCCTGGTCGGACGAATGCAGGGATCGTGGCGGACTTCTTTTCCCGGGAAGTAACTCGATGCAAGCGGCTGTTCTCGAAATCTCCGCGCTCGTGCTCGGCATCTTCCTGCTTCTGTGCGAAGCGTTCGCCGGCGCGCTCGACAAACGGCGCCTCGCCTACGGCGGGATCTTCGGGCTTGGCTTGATTCTCCTGGCCAGCTTTTTCGTGACCGCGGGTCCTTTGCAACCGGACGCGGTCGGATTCTGGAGCTTCTACGCGGCCGATCCGCTCGCGCTGTTTTTCAAGCGCTTCGCGCTCGCGACCACGATGCTGGTGCTGATCATGATGCTCGAATCCGCGCCGCGGATTCAATCGGGTCTCGGCGAATTCTTCGCGCTGCCCATCTTCACCTGCGCGGGCCTGATGTGGATGGCCTCGGCCATCGACTTCGTGATGATCTTCGTCTCGCTCGAGCTCGTGACGATGTCCTTCTACGTGCTCGTCGCCTACACCCGGCGTAATCCCGTTACATTGGAAGCCGGCGTGAAATATCTGATCCTGAGCGCCCTCTCGACAGGCTTCCTGGTTTACGGAATTACGTGGGTCTTTGGCGTGACTGGCGAGACGAGTCTGGCACGCGTTGCGGCCGCCTTCAGCCAGCCCAATCTTGAACGCGCTCCGGCGCTTTTCGGAGCTGTGCTTATCCTGGTGGGCTTGGGATTCAAAATCGCGGCGGTGCCTTTTCAAATTTGGGTGGCAGACGTGTATCAAGGCGCTCCCACGGCTGTCACTGCCTATCTTTCGGTAGGATCAAAAGCCGCCGGTTTTGTCGTGCTCCTCCGGGTGCTCAGTGCCTTTTTCATTCTCCCACAAGTGCAGCGCCTGCTCGTCGCGGTCGCGATCGCCACGCTGATTTACGGAAACCTGGCCGCCTTGCCGCAAACGAATCTTAAGCGGCTTCTGGGGTATTCCAGCATCGCGCACGCCGGCTATCTGCTCGTCGGCGTAGTTTCATTCTCCGGCGCAGCGGTCGGCTTTTACCTCGTGTCTTATCTCCTCATGACGCTGCTCAGTTTTACTGTCCTCATCGTCGTCGCCAACAGCGCAGGGGGCGAGGAGATCTCGGATTTCGATGGACTGTCGAAGCGTTCCCCGTTTCTCGCTCTGGCCATGATGATATCGATGCTCTCGCTCGCGGGCGTTCCGTTCACCGCCGGCTTCTTCGGCAAGTTCATGGTTTTTGATGCCGCGATTCAACAGCATCAGACCGCGCTCGTCGTCGTCGCCGTAGTGACGGTCGCGTGCGGATTCTATTACTATCTCAAAGTAATACGCGCGATGTATTGGGAATCTCCCGCCCGCGCTGCGCCAATCGCCTTCAGTCAGTTATCCCGCGTTACGATGACTGGCCTGATGATCGCGATCATCACGCTAGGCGTTTATCCGCAGCCGATTTTGCGCGCGCTCTCCGACGCTTCCCACCCGGTCACTGCGCAACGCTAGTCACTCAACTCGACATTCCAATAGGCGAGATCGACAAAGTGGCGCCAGCTTTCGTGATGCTGAGAGGAGAACGTCACGTGCACAAATGGCCGCCACTTCGGCCGCTTCGGTTTCCGGATCAGCGCCATGTGAGCTTCGTGAGGCAGGCGATTTCCTTTTCTGGTGTTACAAGGAATACACGAGCAGACCACGTTCTCCCAGGTCGTCAGCCCGCCTTTATCGCGCGGGAGAACATGATCCAGATTCAGTTCGCTCCGGTCAAAAACAACTCCGCAATACTGGCAGGTGTTTTTGTCACGCTCGAAAACGTTGTGCCGAGTAAACTTTACCTCCTTTTTCGGGAGACGATCGAACAGCAGCAGCACGATCACACGCGGCACCCGAATCTTCCACGAGATGGTCGTGACCATCTCATGATCGGGCCCCGTCACCGAAACTTCGCGCCAGCTTTGAAAGTCATGCGTCAGGAAATTATTCTCTAAATCGGAGGAAACCACCTGCGCGTGCCCCTGGTAGAGAAGTGTAAAGGCGCGCCGAGCTGAGCAGACATTTACGGCCTGCCAAAGGCGGTTTAGCACCAGGACCTGACTGTTCAGTAGCGTGTGCAGAGTTCTTCGATTATCACCCAGTTTTTTCGTTGTCAACGGGGCGACATAGGCGCGACCCCGGCGGCGCGTCCGATCCCACCACCTGGCATACGCCTTTGTTCTTCGCGCATTCCGCCAACCGAGTCACCCAAGGCCCGCTCGTCTGAAGGGAGGAATTTTTTGAAAAGCGCCTTATCGATTGCCTTCATGAAGGCTTCGTGAGGCGACACCAGATCCTGTTGCAGGAGGGCCAGGATGGCATCGTCCATGAATTGCATCCCCTGCCCTTTCCCGGCCACGATCACGTCCTGCAGTTTCTGCGTCGCTCCCTCGCGGATGATAGCGGAGACAGCATTGTTAGAAACGAGGATTTCATTGACGGCGATGCGGCCCGTGCCATCGGCTTTTTTTAAGAGGAGTTGAGCGAGCACACCGCGCAACGAGTTGGCGAGCATTGTCCGTACCTGCGCTTGTTTGTTGGCGGGGAAGACGTCCACCATGCGATCGATCGTCTTGCGCGCGTTGTTCGTGTGCAAGGTTCCGAAAACTAGCAGGCCGGTCTCGGCGGCCGTCAAAGCGAGGGAAATTGTCTCCAAGTCGCGCATTTCGCCGACAAGCACGATGTCGGAATCCTCGCGCAGGGCCGCCTTCAACCCGTCCGGGAATGAGGCTGAATTCATCGGCACCTCGCGCTGCGTTATGATGCTGCGCTTGTTGCCATG
>JACCXL010000250.1 GCA_013697015.1 Chthoniobacterales bacterium
ATCATGGCCGTGGCGCATGGCACCGACAAGCAGCTGCTTTGGGAACATAAACTTGCCATCGACGAGCACCTCTCCGCCTGTGGCATACCTGTTTCTTACACAAACGTTTTTTGGGGTGGCCGCAGTGAAATCAAACCATCCGAGATCGCGCCGCAGATTTATCGCGAATGGTTGCGCACGGTGAGCGCGACTGCGGTGGCGTGATCCGAGGAGCGCGCCGGTTGCGATCGCCACGATGAAAGCTCTCACCGAAAAAATCCAGGGCGGGATCGACCTGAAACCATCGGAGGTCGGTTATGCGGTCACCGTTTTGCTTTCGGACCAGATCGATGACCTTACGAAAGCCGCCTTTCTCACCGCCTTGCACACGAAAGGCGAGACCGCTGATGAGATCACGGCTTTTGTGCAGCACTTAATGGAGCGCGCCGTCGATCCATCGCTGGATCCGAAACAGCTGCCCGGTCCGATGATCGACGTCTGCGGAACGGGCGGCGATGGCCTTGATCTCTTCAATGTTTCGACCACGATTATGTTCATCCTTGCCGCGGGCGGCGCGGCAGTCGTGAAGCACGGAAACCGAAGCGTCACGTCTCTGTGTGGCAGCGCGGACGTGCTGGAGGCGCTGGGGGTGCCGATTGATCTGGAGCCGGAAGATTTACGCGAATGCCTAGAACGTCATGGACTGTGCTTCATCTACGCCCGCCAGTATCATCCCGCGTTTCGCGCGATCGCGGGCATGCGAAAGCGGCTCGCCGGCGCAAATAAGCGGACGGTTTTTAATCTGATCGGTCCGCTCTTGAATCCGGCACGGCCGTCCCGGCAGTTGCTCGGCGTGTATGCGCCACGCCTCACCACTATTTTTGCCGAGGTGCTCAAACGCCTCGGCCGTGAACGCGCCTGGGTGGTCCATGGCAGCACTGATACCGGCGGCGGCATGGACGATATTTCCATCTGCGGGCCGACGACACTCGCGGATCTGGAAAACGGAAAGATCACGACCGGGGTCATCGATCCGAGATGGTTCGGGATTGCGGAGAGCTCATGTGCTGAATTGCGCGGCGACCACGCCGCGGCGAACGCGGCGTGTCTGGAGGGGATTCTAACTGGCGAGGTCAAAGGTCCGCGGCGCGATCTCGCCCTCGTCAACGCGGCTGGCGGCTTCGTCGTCGCCGGATTGGCCGCCAATATTCCCGAGGGCGTGACAATGGCCCGCGCGCAGCTCGAGAGCGGACGAGCGTTGGAGAAACTGCGGGCGTTGCAAGGCTACACCCGCAAGAGCTCCCGATAGGTCGCGTCGAAATCGCGCAGCAGTGCTGCGGCGAAGGGACCGCGTGCAATCGGATGCCCGGCGATCATCGCGAGGGACGCCGCTGTCTCGCGCAGCTTTGGGGGAAAATCGGGCAGGCTTTGATTCACGTTTACGCCAATCCCCGCAATCGCGAAGTAGCTGTTCCCGCGGGATCGCATCTCAACCAAAACGCCCGCGATCTTGCGCCCGTTGACATGAACGTCGTTGGGCGCCTTCACCTCGGCAGGCAGCTGCAAATTTTGCGCGATGGTGGTGCAAATCGATCCCGCCAGCCACGTCGTGAGTCGAGCAGACTCTTCGATTCGGACCTTTGGACGAAGCAAAATCGAGAACCAGAGTCCCTTCCGGTCCGATGATTCCCAGCGTTTGCCGCGCTGTCCTCGCCCGGCCGTCTGAGTTTCGGCAAAAACGACGACTCCCTCAGCCACATCCGGTCCCGCCATTTGCAAAACGAAATCGTTTGTTGAGGCGGTCTCGCGCACGACAATGATCTCCCGTCCGATGATGCATCCAGCCAGGGCAGCTCGCAATTCGTCGGCCTTGAGCGCCTCAATCGTCGACTCATCCCCGGCCACATCAGGTTCCGACGGGGGTCAACTCCAACGAGAGATCGACCGCGGGCGCGGAGTGCGTGAGCGCGCCGACCGAGATGTAATCGACGCCGGTCGCGGCAATCTGCCGCACGTTGCGCAGGCTCACACCGCCACTGGCCTCAAACTCCACTTTCGCTTTCCCCAGCGCGATCGCCTCGCGCATTTTCGAGGGCGGCATGTTGTCGAGAAGGATCACGTCAATGCCGTCGATCTCAAGAAAACTGCGAACTTGCTGCAAATTATCAGCCTCCACTTCCACTCGGATCCCGGGATGTTCCGTCCGCACTCGCTGGATCGCGGCGCGCATCTGCTCGAAACCGGAGCCGCCGCTGAGGTGATTGTCTTTCACCATCACCATATCGAATAATCCAAAGCGGTGGTTGCGGCCGCCGCCTGCCACCACCGCCGCCTTTTCCAACGCGCGGAGACCAGGCGTAGTTTTTCGTGTATCGAGGATTTTCGCGCGGGAACCTGCCACAGAGTCGACGAAGGCGCGTGTCATCGTGGCAATGCCGCTGAGCCGCTGCAGGAAATTCAGCGCAACCCTCTCAGCGGTCAGAATGGATTGTGCGCGCCCGCGGATTTCGACAACTGTTTCGCCGCCGATGACCGACGTTCCATCCCTCAGTCGGACCTGGACGTGCAATTTCGCGTCGACCCGCCGAAAGACTTCGGCCGCGGTTTCCGCGCCGGCGATGACCGATTTCTGCTTCGCCACAATACGCGCGAATGCTTGCAGTCCGGGGGGGACGAAGAGCTGGGTTGTCAAGTCACCCGTGCCGATATCTTCGGCCAGCGCGCGTGCGATGGGGTCGAGTGCGGCAGCTTCACTCATGCATTAGAACCAGCGTGGCGCTCGCGATAGACATTCCCCCACAGCCATACGACTCAAGATTCGCGTCTGGTCCAACTAGATAGATGCACAAACTTAAGAATATCCTTTGGCGCCATTTCTCGAAACCTCCGATCTCAGCGATTCGATCGTTCTCAAACGCGAAGGCTCGCCCGGGTGTGGCCCACCGGGGCCAAATTGCGCATCGACAAGAAAACCGCGAATTCGGAACAGGTCTGCGTGTCTCGCCGAGCAAAAACCACAAACTGGCAATGGTGGAATGGGCTACGGCTACGTGAGTTGCATCCGAAAAAAGATTCGGGCAGCGCACGTTGGAGAAACAACAAATACGAAAAACGTGCTGCCGCCCGAATCGCCTTAACCTGAGTAGTTGGACAGCTTCGCCAGCCCGCCGTTCGAATTTTCTGCAACTATTTCGTCCTGCTCGATCTGTTCCCGCCGGGAAGCTCAGCCGCGCAGGGAACGGTCGACTCCGCGGGCCCTTTATAACTGCAGCTCCCGCTGCTCACCGGTTGCGATGCGCCCAGCCTCTTCCCGCACTTCCTGCAGCAACGACTTGAATTCGCACTGTTCCAGCGCCGCAATCAGCCTGGGGTAATCAGGCTTAAGCGCAAGCGAGTCGAGAGGCACAGGCAGTTCCAACGCGCAATCCAACTCCACCATCTTTCGGTTCTGGACGATCTGCTCCTTCGCAGCCATGAGCTTCTCGCGGGTGCGCTCGCTTTTTACCCCGCCGATATTTTTGAGCAAAGTTTCGAGGCCGCCGTGCTCCAGGATCAAAGCCGCGGCTGTTTTGCGGCCGATGCCAGCTCCGGGAATGTTATCGACTGAGTCGCCGGCGATGGCGAGAACATCGCCGATCAGATTCGCGGGCACGCCCCATTTTGCCAGCACCTGCTCTTCGCCGAGGAGAGCGTGCGTATCCTTGGGCGAGGCGAGATCTGCCTTCGCGGTCGTGTAGATGCGGACATTCGAGTTAACGAGCTGAAAGAGATCTTTGTCGTTCGTGGCCAGCACCACTTCCCAGCCACGTTTTCTTGCGGCGATCGCGTAACAGCCCATCAAATCGTCCGCTTCCGTGTCCGGGAGCGAAATATTGCGAAAGCCAAGCAGCGGCGTCATTTTCCGGATCAGCTCGAGTTGAGGGATCATCGGCGGCGGCATTTCTTTCCGCGTCTCTTTGTAGGCGGGCTGCAGTTCTACGCGGCGTTGCGGCAGCCCCTCGTCCCAACAGATGGCAGCGTAGTCCGGCTGCAGATCCTTCAACATTCGACGCACGGTCTTCGTGAATCCGAAGATCGCATTCGTCGGCTCGCCGCGAGAGTTCGAGAGATTCTGAATCGCGAAGAAAGATCGGTAGACGTAATAGTGGCCGTCGATCAGAAGCAATTTCACGGCGCAAAGATAACTGATGCGCGACCGTTCTTCACCGCTTTTCCATCGGTTCGGCGGCTAGTTTTTCGGCTGAAGCACGCGTAGAAAGAGCCATGCTGGAGGAATGGATAGTGCGCGTGCAGGAGCGGGAATTCGGTCCCGCCAATTTTGCAACGCTGCGTGAATGGCGTGAAGACGGTCGGCTCCTGGCGCAGAACCCCGTTCGGAAAAGCGACGGTCAGGATTGGATCACAGCCGGGGAGATTCCAGACTTGTTCGACGTTCCGGAGAGCCCATCCGCAGACGAAGGGATAGTCCGCCCCGGGAAGATGGTCACCTTCAGCCAGATCATCGTCGCCACGTGCCGAATCTACGGTTGCGGTTTCAAACAATTTTTTGCGCTCTCGCTTTTGATCGGCATTCCGTCGCTCGCGTTGCAGGCGAGTCTCGCGTTCGTCGATTTTTCCGAGAAGAACGCTCCGGTCGGGAGGACGCCGCTGGCCAGCGCTGTTGCGGTTGTGGCGCTGGTCATAACGCTCGTCAGTTGGCCAATCTTTATCGCGGGCCTTCAGCTCATCTCCGGTGAAGTTTTGGACGGTCGTACGATCTCGCTGCGCGAAGTCTTGCGCCGCGCCATTCAGTTTTGGCCTCGGACTGCGCGACTCTCTGCGTTGGTCTACGGAAGCTTCGTCTTCTGGACCTTCATTCCGTTCGTCACGATTCTATCACTCGTCAGTGGGGGAGATGTCTCTCTTTTTGCGCTCGCGCTGGCGATCCTGATCCTGGGGCTGCAAGTCTACATGACAGCGCGGTTATTTGTGAACTTCATGTTCTGGCAGCAGTCGGCGGTGCTGGCGAATCGAGAGGGCGTGAATGCTTTGATCGAGAGTCGGGAACTGGCGCGCAGCCAGCCGACGGCGCCCCGATTACAACGGCCTCTCTATCGCGGTGCGATCGTCGCCTCGCTCTGGTTGCTGTTGCTCCTGGCGCTCAGCGCGGGCGTGGAATTGCCCTTCCTCCTTTTTCGGATGCGCGGTGTCACGACCGTCGAACAAGCGAGCGCTCTCGTGCAGACGTTCCTGAGCGCAACAACTCCGGACTCGATAACGCTTGTAACTTACGTCGTCAGCATGCTCGTGCACGCGCTGCTGCGACCGCTTCTGGGGATTGCCTTTGTCGTGCTCTACTTCGACGCGAAGGCCGGTCTTCCAGCCGGGTCCGCGCAGGACTAAGACAGCGCGACGTAGGGCAGCAGGCCGTGGCGTCCACCTTCCCGACCAAAGCCGCTCTCCTTGTAGCCTCCGAAGGGGCTAGTCGGATCGAATTTATTGTAGGTGTTCGCCCACACGATTCCCGCGCGCAGCTCGCCCACGATCTTGAAAATCTTGCTGCCTTTATCCGTCCAGACACCGGCGCTTAACCCGTAAGGCGTATTGTTCGCGCGCTCGATCGCTTCTTCCGGCGTCCGAAATGTCATCACACTGAGCACCGGTCCGAATATCTCCTCCTGCGCGATGCGATGAGACGCCGTCACGCCGGTGAAGAAGCTTGGTGGATACCAGTAACCCTTCTTCGGCAAACGGGCGGGCGATTGCACCAGCTGCGCGCCCTGCTGCAAACCGCTGTCCACCAGTTCGTGAATCTTATCCAGTTGTCCGCGCGAATTGATCGCGCCGATGTCGGTATTCTTATCGAGGGGATCGCCGACGCGCAACGTGGCGATACGGTCTCGCAGCTTGCGGATGACCGCCGGAAAGACGCCTTCCTGCACGAGCAAACGGGAGCCGGCGCAGCAGACGTGCCCTTGATTGAAGTAAATTCCTGCGATGATGCCCTCGACGGCCTGGTCGATGGGTGCGTCTTCGAAAATGATGTTCGCGGCCTTGCCACCGAGCTCTAGCGTGAGCTTCTTCCGCGTGCCCGCGACAGCTTTTATCAGCAGTTTGCCGACCTGCGTTGATCCGGTGAATGCGATCTTGTCGACGTCGCGGTGCTCCACCAGCGCTTTTCCGGTCGCGCCCGCTCCGGTGATAATGTTCACGACACCTTCCGGCAACTCTGCCTGCTGGAAGAGCTCGGCCAGATGGAGCGCAGTAATGCTGGTGGTCTCGGCGGGCTTCAGAATGCAGGTGTTTCCGCTCGCGAGCGCCGGCGCCAGTTTCCACGCGGCCATCAGGAGCGGGAAGTTCCAGGGAATAATCTGGCCGGCGACTCCGAGCGGCTCCGCCGTGCGCCCGGGAAAGGCGTATTGAAGCTTATCCGCCCAGCCGGCGTAATAGAAAAAGTGCGCCGACACGAGCGGCAGATCGACGTCGCGTGATTCCTTGATTGTCTTGCCGCCATCCATCGTCTCTAAAACGGCCAACTCGCGCGCTTTCTCCTGGATCAAGCGCGCAATCCGATAGAGATATTTCCCCCGTTCGCGGCCCGGCATGGGACGCCAGATTTTTTCGTAGGCGCGGCGGGCGGATTTCACCGCGCGATCGACATCGCGCGCGTCGGCTGAAGCAATCTCCGCCAGCTTCTCCTCTGTCGCGGGATTGATCGAATCGAAATAAACGTGAGAACGCGGCGCGACGAATTTCCCGCCAATGAAAAGCTGATAGCGGGACTGCAGCTGGATATAATCCTTCGCTTCCAGCGCAGGGGCAAAACTCCAGCGCTCTCCGAAGTCCAATCTCCGCTCGCTCGCTGGGACGGTGGGTCGCGTGCCGTTGAGCGATTTCTCAGAGCGCGCCAGAACCGGTTTGCGGCGCGCGATTTTCTTGGCCGACATAGCCTCTCTTTAGCGTCGCAGCGCGCCGGCTGCACGTGAAATCAAGTGCGGGGATCGCGCCTCGAGCCAAGACGAATGGGGGCTGATCGCCACACCTCCGAGAGGTGTATGGCTTCCGAGGAATTCCGTCGGTTTGTGCGAAACCTGCCCCTGCTTTCACAGCCGAGTTTCAGGCAGCGATGGTCAATTGCCAGATAGCCACTTCGAGCTTCTGGAAGTTGACCGGTTTTGTCAGGTGATCGTCGATGCCGGCCGCCAGGCTTTTTGCGACATCGGCCTGCGTGCCAAATCCGGAGAGGGCCAAGGCGGGCGTTTTGTGTTCCTTTCGAATTTCTTCGATCAGGTCGAACCCGGTGCCGTCGGGCAATCCGATGTCGCAGATCAGGAGATCAAATTTGTCGCGGAGCATCGCGGCGAAACCGGATTTTTTCGTTAACGTGTGTAACTCCGCCGCGCGGAGGATCGAGCTGCGGTAGCAAGAAGTGATTGTCGCCCGCGCTATTTGCGCGATTCAGCGTTTCCGAGGACACGCAGGAGTTTCACCCACCGCGTTTGCAAGGTCTCAGGTCGTTTCGCAGAGTTTATCCAGGCCGCGTACTCTTTGCGCTTCGTGACTTAGTTTTTCGAAGGCCTTCTTTGCCTCGATTCTTGCCGAACGCCCACTTCAATATCGCCGGCACTTCGACTTTCCGCGGTTCATCGTCGCGCTCGATCTCAAACCGTGCCGTGTCGCCCGGTTTCACCTGCGCGCCTGCTTGCTTCAGTCTCCTCCGATTCGGCGTCTTCTGTTTCCGTTCTGTCGCGCTGGCCATGGCGGAACCTCAGGGCAGTGAAAAGTAATCTTCGCCTTGGTAATTGCCTTCCACGGTCTTCACGATTTGCCGCAACACGTCGTTCACGAGAGTGCTCGCTCCGAAGCGGAACAGGTCGGGCGTCAGCCAGTCGTCGCCTAGCGTTTCCTTCACCATGACCAAATAAGCGAGCGCCTGCTTCGCGCTGCGAATGCCGCCGGCCGGCTTCATTCCGATTCGAACTCCGGTCTCGTAGAAATAATCGCGGATCGCTTCCAACATCACGAGCGTCACCGGCATCGTCGCCGCCGGTGAGATCTTGCCGGTCGAAGTCTTGATGAAATCAGCGCCCGCTCGCATGGCGAGATCGCTCGCCCGGCGCACATTGTCGTAAGTTTGCAGCTCACCGGTCTCCAGAATCACCTTTAAGTGAGCGGCGCCGCACGCCTTTTTGGTCGCTGCAATTTCATCCGCAACGCGATCGTGCTGGCCCGCCAGAAACATTCCCCGATCGATCACCATATCGATCTCGTCGGCACCGTCATGTGCAGCGCTCTTCACCTCCTGCAACTTCAACCGCAACGGCATCAGCCCGGTCGGAAAAGCCGTCGCCACCGATGCCACCTTTACTCCCGAATCGCCCAGGAATTTCTTCGCCACTCGGACAAGGTTCGGATAGACGCACACCGCGGCGCAGGGGGGCACTTCGTAGCGTGGCTCGAGTGGTTGCATCGCCTTTCGGCAGACGAACGCAATCTTTCCGGGCGTATCTTTTCCTTCGAGCGTCGTCAGATCCATCATCGAGATGGCGAGTTTCAATCCCGAGATTTTCGCGGACGTTTTGATGCTCCGCTTCGCAAAGGCGGCCGCGCGTTCTTCCACCATCACGTGATCGACGGCCGCCGATTGCACCTGCCTTTCTTCCGCGGTCGCCCGGTGGGCAGGCGATGCGAGCGTTTTCATGATTCGCTGCTTGGATGCGGCAGCCATTCTTCACGCGTGCGGGCGACCAAAGGCGTCAGCCGCCGGAATGAATGGATCACGTATCCGAGATATACAATGAGCCCGAGCATTTCGCACGCAATCAGAGCGAGGTGACCGTGCCGAGCGATGAATAAATCCGGTCGCACGTGGATCGCCCAGGCACAGCCGAGGTTGTAGACGAGGATGATGGGAATAATCGGCCAGAGATTGAGACGCTGATCGCCCGTCACCATGGCGTAGAGGTCACGACTGGCCGTTTCCGCGTGGTCCTCGCTCCGGTTCCGGATCATGCGCAGATCGTAAAGGAACAAACCCCACACCAACCCGGCGAAAACTGCGAGCAGCGCGAACCAGTCGCCTGGACTCGTCAGGCGCGTGAAAGCGAGCGCCTCGACCAGGACGCAAGCGATGTAGAAGAAATTGTGTCCGAATTCGAGCGGCCAACGAATGACGGTGAGCGTGTGGATAATCGAGCGCGCCCAAAACAGTAAAATGACGAGCAGCCCGCAGAAGACGTATGGCCAGGCCGTAAACTGGCGCGCGGCCAAAACAACACGCGCGTTGTCGGTTAAGAAATAAAGCGCGACCCCCTGGATGATGCTGCTCAGCGTGAGCTCGATGTTCACGACGAGCCCGTCGAGTTCGTGACGGCTGCGAGTCGGCGCGTTCACCGCGCGAGTCGTAATCGTATGGGCCGAACGGTGTCAAGAACGCCAAGCCAATGAGGCGCGGCGCCGCCAGCCGTCAATCTTTTCGCCGGTCCGTTAGACGGAGGCGACCACGAGCTTTCGTGGCTTTTTTTACCGTGCGAGGACGACGTCTTTTTTCGTCCAATCGTGCACTTGCTCGCAGTGCGGGCAGCTCATCTTATGCGCCTTTAGCTTTGTCTCAGTCCAGGCGTCTTCTTCAACGGTTTGCCCGGTGGGCGTCAATTTTGCGGTCGAGGGGCATCGCACTAGGATTCGTTTAATCATCGGGGTTCTCCTGTTACTGAGCGGTTCTAAAAAAAGGAATTGTTGGAAAGGGAATTAGCCAAGCCGGTAAACGATGCGCGCTTTATCGACATCGTAAGGCGACATCTGCAACTTCACCCGATCACCGGTGGTAAGCCGGATGAAACGCTTGCGCATTTTTCCGGAAATATGAGCAAGCACCGTGTGTTCGTTCGCGAGTTGCACGCGGAACATGGTGCCGGCCAGCACGGAAGTGATTTTTCCTTCCAGCTCGATTGCTTTTTGAGTTGAGGGCATCTGGATTTGCTGCCGGCACTCCTATCACGGAGCACCGGCGAGCGAGAAACATCTAGCGGCGCGAACCAGCGAACTGGCGCGGACGATCTTCGCGCGGACGCGCTTCGTTGACGGTCAAAGTGCGGCCTTGCACCTCTTTGCCGTTGAGGGCAGCGATCGCGGCATTGCCTTCTTCCGCGTTGCCCATGGTGACAAACGCAAAACCGCGCGAGCGGCCCGTGGTGCGATCCATCATCAAGGCGAGGTCGGTGACTTTTCCATGTTTTTCGAAAAGATCCTGTAGATCGTTTTCAGTGGTCTCAAAGGAGAGATTTCCTATGTACAATTTCATTCTGAATTTTGGAGCTATTCTGCCAGCTACAGAGCCGTTCCCGCGAATCGGGTTTCAAATCACCAATGAGCAAACTCACCTGACGATCTACCACGCAACGAACAAACAGGTCGTCCAATAAGCGGGCAGTATCGTTCAGTTTAGCGGAAACACAACCGCGCATGCGTGCGAAACCGGTGCGGCGGCTGAAGTGCGGCAGAGGCCGCTGGCGCGCGGGGGCAAATTCGCGTGCCTGGAGGGATTCGAACCCCCAACCTGCTGATCCGAAGTCAGCTGCTCTATCCGGTTGAGCTACAGACACGTTTCGTGAGAACTAATAGAACGATCCTTTTTCCGGGAGCAAAATTTTCTATCTCCGCTTCGGCAAAATTCGTCGTGCGATCGGACGAAAGTTGAGCCGCTGCAAAAGAATCTTACGCCGCCGCCGGAGACTGCATCCTTTCGTCGCGCAAACGACGCTATCCACGCTCACGTGCAAATTGCGCTCGCGTTTTTCCTCGTCGCCAATTAGTTACGTCACCTCAATTCCCATTTCTCCCACCATGAAAAACAACGCTTTTCTGTCCACCGCCGTAGCCTCGCTTTCCTTCGTCGCCGTGACGGCGTGGGGCCAGACTGATTTAAACCTGCCGGATCGCAGCCAGGCCGCGGTCGTGAAACAACGTGTCGGCGTCACCGACATCACGATCACTTATCACCGGCCGGTGGTGAACGGGCGCAAAATCTGGGGCGAGCTTGTCCCGCTCGGCCAGGTGTGGCGCGCAGGCGCAAACGAAAACACCACGATCGAAGTGACCGATCCCGTCGCGGTCGAGGGGCAATCGCTGCCGAAGGGAATCTACGGTCTGCACATGATCCCGAATCCCGATTCCTGGACGATCATCTTCTCGAAGGTGGCCGTCGCCTGGGGCAGCTACACCTACAGCCAGGCTGAAGACGCGCTGCGCGTGAACGTCAAGCCGCACCCGATCGAGATGGAAGAAGCGCTCGAGTTCGAATTCGAAGACCTGAAACCGGATTCGGTGGCGGTGACGATGAAATGGGAAAAGCTGGCCGTGCCGTTTCGCATCTCGGTCAAGGATGAGGAAACGACCATCCCGGGGATCCGCAACCAAATGCGCGGGCGCGCCCAATATTCCTGGGGACCACTCAATGAAGCGGCGCAGTATTGCCTGACGAAAAAGATCGATCTCGAAGAGGGGCTGAAGTGGGCCGACCAGTCGATCCAGATTGAGGAGCGATTCGAAAACCTCAGCACCAAAGCCGACCTGTTGAAGGCGATGAACCGCCCGGACGAGGCCAAGACGGTTTGGAACCACGCGCTCGAGATCTCCAGTGCGATCCAGCTCTATTCCTACGGTCGTCAGCTGCAGGGACAAAAGCGCGATTCCGAAGCAATGGAGATTTTCCAGGCGGTCGCGAAACGCTTCGGACAAACTGTTTTCGGCCATCTCTCACAGGCTCGAATCAAATCCGCGGCGGGCGATTTTGTCGGCGCGGCGGACGAGGTGAAGCAGGCCCAGGCAGTGGCGATTTCCGACCAGCAAAAAAAATTGCTGGATGCGCTGCTGCAAAAACTGAACGCGAAGCAGGACATCAATAAGTAGGTAGCCATCAGCGGCGAGTCGACTGCGTGCGATGATCTGCGGCAATGCGACTGACATGAATCAAACGCTCCGTTCCCTCCATTCGCTCGTTCTGGTCGTCGCCGCGGCAGCCATCCTCAGAAGTACCGCCGCCGCCGCCGCGGATAAGATCGAATTCCCGCAGCCCAGTCAGCCCCCCGTCGTCAGACAGCGCGTCGGTTTAACTGATATCGAGATCAGCTATTCGCGGCCGAATAAGAACGGTCGCGAAATCTTTGGCGGGTTGCTTCCTTACGGCAAGGTCTGGCGGACGGGTGCGAACGCTTCGACTAAAATCAAGTTCAGCGGGCCGATTAAGCTGGGCGACAAAGCCGTCGCTGCCGGTGAATATGCGCTCTACACCATTCCGACGGAAAACGATTGGACGATAATTTTCTCGCGAGACACGAAAGGATGGGGCGCTTACGAGTACAAACCTGAGACCGATGCAGTTCGCGTCACCGTTACGCCGACGGCGCTCGCGACGCCGGTTGAGACGTTCGCAATTGGCTTCGCGGACTTAAAAGACGACAGCGCGATTCTCTATCTCGAATGGGACAAAATCCGGGTTGCAGTCAAGTTGACGACGAACACGGTCGAAAAACTCGGCCGGCAGATCGAAATCGCGCTGAAGAATCCGAGCGCGCTCGAACCGCGCTTTTACTATGAGGCCGCTGCGTT
Source organism: Chthoniobacterales bacterium (assembly GCA_013697015.1). GTDB lineage: Bacteria > Verrucomicrobiota > Verrucomicrobiia > Chthoniobacterales > UBA10450 > JACCXL01. The sequence continues at coordinate 12,568 of JACCXL010000250.1, forward strand.
TTATTACGCGCATGATAAAGACTTGGAACAGGCTTTGAAATGGATCGATCTTGCGACCGAGAAGAAGCCGACCTTGTATTCGTTTTTCTATAAGAAGGCTCAGATCGAAGCCAAGCTGGGACATCGGACGGAGGCCATCACCGCGGCCGAAAGGTCGATCGAGCTGCTGAAGGCGGCGAAGGAACCCGACGAGTCTGCGATTCGGAATAGCCAGATGCTCATCGAGGGGCTCCGCTAGGCGCCGAGCTGGAAACGGCCTCGATCTCCCTCATGTTCCCGTTCTCGCGCTGGATCGCCACGACGTTGTCCATGATCGCCTGGATGGCGTACCCGGGGTGCGCTCATGCTACTGAAACCGCCGCCCCGATGATGCCGGAGCCGATGAACACCGCCGAAATTCAGCTCGCGCTGCAAAAGCTGAATGTGCTCGGTCGCGTTCTCTATCTGGCCGCGCATCCGGACGACGAAAACACGAATCTAATGGCGCTCTGGGCGAACGGTTCGCTCTATGACGCCGGATACCTGTCCGTGACGCGCGGAGACGGCGGACAGAATCTCATCGGTCCGGAGTTGCGCGAACGGCTCGGAGTCATTCGCACGCAAGAGTTACTGGCCGCGCGCCGTCTCGATCACGCCCGCCAGTTTTTCACGCGCGCGGTCGATTTCGGTTTTTCCAAAAACGCGGACGAAACGCTGCGCCTCTGGGATCGCGACAAAATTCTGGCCGATATTGTCTGGGTGATCCGCAGATTCCGACCGGACGTGATCGTCACGCGCTTCAGCCCTGTGGACACGATGACACACGGTCACCACACCGCCGCGGCCATTCTCGCGCAGGAGGCGTTCAAGGCGGCCGCTGATCCAACACGTTTTCAAGAACAGCTGGCGCTAGTGAAAGTCTGGCAACCGAAACGGCTGGTTTGGAACACGTCGCCCTTCTTTTTCCAGAACCGCAATCAACCGTTCGATCCTGCCGGTCTCGCGACTGTGGAAGCGGGCGGCTACAATTCACTGCTCGGGAAAGCATTCACCGAGATCGCCGCCGCCAGTCTCAGCATGCACAAAAGCCAGGGAGTTGGCAGTCCGCCGCGCCGCGGAGCGCGCAAAGAATATTTCAAGCTGCTCGAGGGCGCGCCCATGACGAACGGGCCGCTCGAGGGAATCGATACGAGCTGGGCGCGCGTGCCGAGTGCACAAGCAATCTCAGAGAAGGTCCGGGAATTGATCGCAACATTCGCGCCCGCGGATCCAGCCGCGTCCGTTCCGAAGCTGTTGGAGCTTCGGCGCGCTCTCGCACCATCGTCCGATGAATGGGCCGTGACGAAGCGAGCGGAGGTGGATGCGATCATCGCGGCCTGCGCCGGCCTGCACGTCGAGAGTTCCACCGGCAGCGCGGCCGTGACGCCAGGCCAGTCGTTGCCGATAAAACTTGAAGCGATCAATCGTTCCGCGGTCCCGGCGAAACTGCTGCGTGCGCGAACACCGGTTTCTGGCGAAGCGCTGCAGATCGATGCGCCCCTGAATCGCGATGAGCTTGTGACGAAGGAGCTGGGCCCGACCGTTCCCAGTAACGCCGGCTATTCGCAGCCTTATTGGCTCAGCAAACCGGCAATGGTCGGCACCTTCACGGTTGAAAATCAGCAACTGATCGGGCTCGCGGAAAATCCGCCGGCCTTTCCGGTGGAAGTAACGTTGCAAATCGGGGACGAGGAGCTGCGCTATACCGTCGACACGAAACTCCGCACGGTAGATCCGGTGGCGGGCGAATTGAGACAGCCGCTCGTGATCGCGCCTCCGGTGTTCGCAAATCTATCGAACCCGGTCTTTGTTTTTGGGGACGAGAAACCGAAGTCGGTTCAGGTGCGCGTCACTGCCTCGGCCGCTGCGGTGCGCGGTGCGCTTCGACTGCAAGCGCCGCCAAAATGGCGCGTCGAACCCGCCTCAGTGCCGATCGAATTGGAAAGCGCGGAAGCCGAAACCGTCGCGACATTCACGGTTACACCGCCGGCCAGCTTGGGCGAAGGCACGCTGCGCGCCATCGCGACGGTCAGCGGACAGGAATACTCCTTCGCACGCGAGCGCATCAATTATCCACATATCGGGCTTCAGACCCTCATGCCTCCGGCGGAAGCGAAAATCGTGCGCGCCGATATTCGCAAAAGAGGCGAGCTCATCGGCTACATCGCAGGGGCAGGGGATGAGATCCCGCAGAGCCTCCAGCAGATTGGTTATAACGTGAAGGTGCTGGAGGCGAGCGAGGTCCAGGCGGGGAATCTGGCACGCTACGACGCGGTCGTGCTTGGTATCCGCGCTTATAACACGCAGGACCGGATCACGAAGTGGCGGCCGGAGTTGCTTGAGTACGTCAAGGCTGGCGGCGTAGTCGTGGTGCAGTACAACACGACGGCGGACTTGAAGACGAAAGACATCGGTCCTTATCCGCTGGAGATCTCGCGTGATCGCGTCACCGATGAAAACGCCGAGGTGCGAATTCTTGCGCCAGATCATCCGTTGCTGAACACGCCCAACAAAATCAGCGCCGAAGATTTCAAAGGCTGGGTGCAGGAGCGCGGCCTTTACTTCCCAAATAAATGGGACCCGGCGTGGACGCCGCTTCTATCCTGCAACGATCCCGGCGAGAAGCCGGCGAATGGCGGATTGCTCGTGGCGAAATCCGGCCAGGGCTACTTCGTTTACACTGGCTACTCGTGGTTCCGGCAACTGCCCGCGGGCGTTCCAGGTGCGTATCGTCTCTTTGCGAACATGGTTTCGCTGCGTGACGCGAAATGAGCGACGAAGACGAAGCGCCACCCTTCGGTAGTTGGCGCAACGCGTACGGCTTCGCGCTCTTGCTCTTCGCGATCGAAGTCACGCTGCTCTACGCGTTTACGCTTCGGTTTTCGTGAATCGGCTCGATTACTTCGTCCTCGTCGCGACGATCCTCGCGATCCCGCTCTACGGGCTGTGGCGGACCCGCGGAAACGCCAGCCTCGGTCAATATCTGAAGGGCGACCAGAGCATCCGCTGGGGCACGATTGGCTTGTCGGTGCTCGCGACCCAAGCCGGCCCGATCACATTTCTCTCGATGCCAGGACAAGCTTACGAGAGCGGCATCGGTTTCATCCAAAACTACTTCGGGCAACCCTTCGCGCTCATAGCCGTCTGCGCGATTTTTGTTCCGATCTATCAACGGCTCAAGGTCTACACGGCGTATGAATACCTTGGGCAACGCTTCGATCAGAAGACGCGGTTGCTCGGCGCGTTTTTGTTTTTGATCCAGCGCGGTCTCGCCGCGGGCATCACGATTTACGCTCCCGCGATTATTTTGTCGGCGTTGCTCGGATGGCGCCTGAATCTGACCATCTGGCTGGCGGGAGGATTGGTCATTGCTTACACCGTTTTCGGCGGCACCAAGATCGTCAGCCTCACGCAGCGTTACCAGATTCTTGTCATTTTCGTTGGAATGGCGCTGGCGTTTGTGATCGCAGTGCATCGTTTGCCTAACGACCTCACCTTCGGCAGCGCTCTTTCGCTCGCCGGTAAAATGGGAAAACTGCAGGCCGTGGATTTCTCCTTTAATCCCGATAAACGCTACACCTTTTGGTCCGGCATCCTCGGTGGATTCTTCCTCGCTCTCTCTTATTTCGGCACTGACCAGTCGCAGGTCCAACGTTACCTCGCCGGCAGTTCCGTGGCGGCGAGCCGGCTCGGGCTCCTCTTCAACGCCGTTGTCAAAGTCCCGATGCAGTTTCTGATCCTGCTTCTCGGCGCGATGGTCTTTCTGTTCTACCAGTTCGAGAAGCCGCCGCTGTATTTCAATCAGCCGGCCTACCAGCGCGCCATCGAGCGCGGCTTTGGCCCGCAACTGACCGCCTTGCAGACGCAGTTCGATGACGTCTTCACGCGTAAGCGAGATACCATTCGCACTCTCTCCGCCAATCCCGCAGCCATCGCGCAGGTCCAGCGACTCGACGCGCAGGCTCGACAGCTCCGCGACAACACCGGAAAAATTCTCGTGCAAGCGGGCGCCAGCCCGAAAAGCAAGGACTCGGATTACGTCTTTATTACTTTTGTCCTCCATCACCTCCCCCACGGTGTCGTTGGTTTGCTCGTCGCGGTAATTTTCTGCGCCACGATGTCGGCGACCGCTGCAACCCTCAATGCGCTCGGTTCCACGACGGCGATCGATTTCTACCGACCACTCGTTAGGCGGGAGGCCAGCGATCATCACTACGTTGTCGCGACCCAGGTTCTCACCGCGGCCTGGGGCCTGGTCGCGATCGCTGTCGCTTCGTTCGCAAATTTGGTCGAGAATCTGATCGAGGCGGGAAACATCCTGGGCTCTGTTTTCTACGGCAGCATTCTCGGGTTATTTCTGGTTGCCTTCTTCATGCGCCACGTCCGTGGATCAGCCGTCTTTTTCGCGGCCTTGGGCGCGCAGGCGTTGGTTTTCGTGCTCTTCGCCACCCTCAGCATCAGTTACCTGTGGTATAACGTGATCGGTTGCGCAGCCGTTCTCGTCTTTGCGGCGCTCCTGCAACAGACGTTGTTCCGCGATCAAAGTCGGCCGGCGTAACGACAAATGGGCGAGCCGATTATCTGCTTCGGACAACAGCCGTGCGGTTTTTTTCCGAAGCGGTTCCTCTACGCCAAAATCATTACGGCGCGTCGGCTGCAGCAGGAAATCGGAGGCAAGATCGTGTTCTTCTTGCACGATAGCGACCATGATCCGCGCGAGACAATCACGGTCCTGAACGAGCGACACACCGGACGCTCGGACGCTTTGAATTTTCAATTCGCGAACAAGGTGCAGAAACAGTTTTCGCCGCTCTATGCCAAGCGCGTTTTACCGGAATGGCAGGCAAATATGACGCGGCAACTGCCCAATTACGTGCCGCCTGAACTGGTCGATCATTTCCGAGCAATCGCCCCGACAAATGTCGCCGACTTCTGCCACGATCTTTACGCGCGCATGGGTTTGTTGGAAGGCATCCGGACGGAGCGGTCGAGCGATCCGGAATTCAGGAAACGCGCCGCTCGCATCGACGATTACTTCGTGGACGTATCGTGGCAAGGCGAAGTTGTGCGGGCGCGATTTCGCGATGGCAAGCTGCTCCTGCACAAGGGCGGAGATCGCTTCATCGAGCTTCCGATGGAGGAACACGATTCGACGCAAATCAGCCCGACACGTGAGACACGCCTGCGCTGGATGCAATCGGTCGTCGGCTGCACGCATTACGTCGCCGGCGCGGGCGAGCGTCAGTATCTGAACGAAGCCGACGCGCCGGACGTGAGATTTGTCCCCCGCGCCGAGATCGCGGATCCGGAGAAAGCGTATATTGGCGACTGATGGAAGGGCGGCCGCTTCGGATTGGAATCACCTGTTTCCCGTTGATCGGGGGAAGCGGGATTCTTGCGACGGCGCTCGGAGTGGAGCTGGCCGCGCGCGGACACGAAGTTCATTTCTTCAGCTACGCGCAACCGGTGCGGCTCGATTTATCGCTGCCGCGAATTCACTTCCACGAGGTCGCCGTCGGCGAACACAGCTTGTTTCCTTGTCCGGATTACACCTTGCCGCTGGCTGTCCGTATGGCCGAGATCGGCGCGGTCAATCGCCTGGACATCTTCCACGCGCACTATGCCGTTCCGCATGCGATCGCGGCGTTCCTCGCCAGAGAGATGATCGGCGAGGGCGCACCCAAAATCGTCACGACGCTGCACGGCACGGACACGACGTTGCTCGGACAGCATGCTGATTACCGCGCCGCGATCGAGTTCGCGCTGATCCATTCGAACGCGGTCACCACCGTGTCGCAAAGCTTGCGAGAACAGACGGAAGCGATCTTCCGCCTGGACCGCGAGATCGACGTGATTCCGAACTTCTTCACGCCGCGGCCTCTGGCCAAGAGTCGAGCGCAAGTGCGCCAGGAGCTAGGCGTTGGCGGTGAGTTTCTCGTCGTGCACATGTCGAATCTGCGGCCCACGAAGCGGATCGACTTTTTGTTGCGCGTCATTGCCAACGCACGGCAGCGCGAGAAGATCCGGCTGCTCGTTGTGGCCGGTGATTCGTTTGGACCCTACGAGACGCTTGTGCACGAACTCGGGCTTTCGGAGCACATCATCGTGAAGGAGAACGACTCGCGGATTGAAGAATACCTCGACGCCGGCGACGCCGGTCTTTACACGTCCGAGAACGAAAGCTTTGGGCTGAGCATTCTCGAGACGCTTTTCGCCGGTAAACCGGTGCTCGCCTTTCGGATTGGCGGCATTCCTGAGGTGGTCGGCGACGCCGGATGTTTGTATGAATTTGGGGACCTCGCTGGGATGGCGACCGGACTTGACTCCCTGATCGAACAGCCCTCACGCGCCGCCAGGATTGGACAACTCGGCCAGGCGCGGGCCCTGGATCATTTCACGGCCAGGCACGTCGTGCCGCGCTATGAGCAATTGTATCGCAGCGTATTGGCGGATGCGCGGCCCAAGGCCAGGGCTGGAGCACCGAGCTAAATCGTCGTCCCGACCGCTTCGGATGATCCGTTTGCACTGGTAAACGGCGCAAATTGACTGAGATTCAGACGGACATCCTTGGTTGCTCCGATACTATCTGCCGCCCGTGAAAGAAACTCCTGCTTTGCCTGAAACCGCCGCGCCGGACAGTGCCGCCAACGGTATTTCCGCGCCTCCGGGAGGTTCGCCCACCGACCGCGCCGATCTGCGCCCCGAAAGCATCAATGACGCCGTCATCCGACTGGCGGGAAATTCGCAGGACGGTATTCAGACCGCCGGGGCTTTCCTCGCGCGACTGGCCGGGCGCAGCGATCACGATGTCATGACTTACATGACGATCCCGGCCACGATTTCCGGCGGGCCGTCCATCTTCCAGGTCCGCATGGGCACGGGAGAAGTGTTATCGGCGGGCGATGAGGCAGACTTCCTCGTCGCGTTCTATCAGCATAGTTATCAGGACCACATCGAATTCCTGAAAGAAGGCGGCGTGCTCCTTTACGATTCCGACAACGTCGAGCCCAACCTCGACGACAAGCGCTTCGTTTACGTCGGCGTTCCGATCACTGGATTAACGGTCGAGGCGCTCGGCGGAACGGCCAAGGATCGCGGCAAAAACATTTTTATCCTCGGCCTGATCGCCAAGATTTTTCATCTCGACGTCGACAAGCTGAAAAAGGTGATCACCGAAAAATTCGCCGGCAAAGACGAGAGCATCGTCAATACCGCGCTCATGGCGTTTCAGGCCGGCTACGCCTACCCGGTCGGCAACGTGCTCACGAAGCAATATCAATTTGAGGTAATCGAAAAAAAGGAAGGCGCCCGCGCGCAAATCACGATGGACGGGAACCAGGCGCTCGCCTACGGACTGATCGCCGGAGGAGTGAGATACGGCGCGGGCTATCCGATCACACCATGGTCCTCGGTCATGGAAACTCTGCGCAGCGAATTCCCGAAATACGGTGGCATTTTTGTGCAGGCCGAGGATGAACTGGCCGCCGTCTCGATCTCGTTAGGCTTTTCCTTCTCGGGATATCTGGCCGTCACCGGCAGCGCCGGGCCCGGCATATCGCTCAAGACCGAGGCGATCGGCTGGGCGTCGATGGCAGAGATCCCGCTCATCATTATCAATGTGCAACGCGGCGGGCCCAGCACCGGATTGCCGACCAATGTCGAGCAGAGCGATCTGCATCAGGCGATTTACGGCGGACACGGCGACAGCCCGCGCGTCGTCCTCGCCGCATCGACCGTGGAAGATTGTTTCTACATCGCGATCGAAGCCGCGCGGATCGCGCGCAAATACAGCACACCGGTTTTCATTTTGAGCGACACCTCGCTCGCGACGCGCATCGAGGCCTTCGATGAACCGAAGCTTTCCGAATTGATGCAAAATCCGAAGCCGGATCTCACGCCGCGTGCCGCCGGCTTTAAGCCCTACGATCTCGAGCATATCACGCAACACGTCCCGCCCGGCACACGCATGCTCGATGGCAGGTATCCGCTCGTCAGCGGTCTCGAGCACGATGAGATGGGACATCCCACCGGCAGCCCGAAGTTACACATGGCGATGACGGCCAAGCGCCGGACGAAACTGCAAAAGCTCGCCGAAGAAATTCCGGTGCCGGAAATTTACGGCGAACCTGAGGGTGACGTGCTGCTCGTCGGCTGGGGATCGACCTACGGTCCGATCCACGATGCCGCGAAACGCGGGCAGGAGAACGGAGAGAAAATTTCTGCGCTGCACTTGCGCCACATTCATCCGTTACCGCACGGCCTGGAAAAAATCTTCCCGCGCTTCAAACGCATCGTCGTTGTCGAGATGAACGACCAGGGCGTTTACGGATTCGGCCAGCTCGCCACGATTCTGAGCGCGCGTTATTGCGAACCGAAAATTGAAAGCGTGACCAAGACCGATGGTCTGACCTACCGGGTCATAGAAATCCTGGAGGGTGTCTTCAAAGACCGCTCCTTTACCGATAAAAAGATTTCCAAAAACGGCGCAACCGCGGAGGGGAAGGCGCCGCCTCCAAAAGACGCGGTGACCATGGCAGCAACTGACCGCGCAGAGTCGGCCGTCTCGCCTGCAACCGACCGTGCCGGTGATTCGACCTCGACC
>JACCXL010000258.1 GCA_013697015.1 Chthoniobacterales bacterium
TGCAGCCATAACTCGCAGGCCGGCCAATCGTTTTCTCTTCCGGTGTGCCGTGTATGTAGATGCAGCGGTTGAAGGCATGTGCGTTAGCCGCTTCCAAGCCGCGCAGCCAAATGATCCGCGTGATGACCGGGTCGCGTCCAGGCGCGTTCGGTTTCAAAATTTCGCCCGTAAACCGGCGGTGATGGAAGACCGCACCGATCGGCGCGTGGTCACCGATTTTCGCCGCCACCTGCAACACTCCAAGCGGGGTTGTCATTCGTCCCCAGTCGTCGCCAAGACCGAACTTGGAGGTGGAAATCGGATAGACCGCCGCGCGCGCGCCATTCTCGATCAACATCAATTTCTGATCGCGTACGCTCACGACCACGCGATTCGGCGCCTCGGCCATTGTCTGCGCGAAAACTCCGGAGCCCGAGAGCAGTGCCGCGCAAACGAGGACGGCCGACCGACGTGGCAAAGAGAAACGGTTTGTCATGCCGTCACCGCCACGTCGCGAACGTTGGTGCCCAGGCCGAATTTCGGCCACCATTGCGCGAGGGAGCTTATCGAAACGTAAAGAAACCCGATCTGGAACATGACCAGAAACGGGACCGAGAGAAATTGTCCGTGCTGAATGGCGAACCAGACGAAATAGGAGAAATAGAGCGCAAATGCCATCTCCGCGAGCGGCAGCAGTGATTTGAGCGGCATGTATTTGCATTTCCGCCAAGGCTGCGACTTCCGTTCGATTCCATACTTCGGGGTGCGTGCGAAATCTGACTGGTGGTTAAAGACAGCTTCCAAAACAGCGCGCGCGTTATTGAGCGACAGTCCGACGCCGAGGGCGAGCAGGCAGGGCAGCAGCAACATCTCTTTCATCCACGTGCGCGGATGCAGTTCGCGCTGGGCGCATATGTAGAACACGCCCACGGAGACAGATGCAGTCAGGAAGATCGGCACATCTATTAGTAACGTGCGCACCCACGTATTTTGCGGACCGCCGCTGGAGGGATGCAGAAGCACGCATAAACAAGCTAGCAAGAGATATGCGAAATTCGAAGTTAAGTGCGCCGTCGCTTCGATTTTCAGCGGGAGCGTGAGATTGCTCCGCCAGATCGTGGGCAGCAGCTTCTTACAGGTTTGGATCGACCCTTTCGTCCAGCGATGCTGCTGCGATTTGAAGCCGTTCATATCGACTGGCAGCTCCGCCGGGGTGACGACATCCTGCAGGAAGATGAATTTCCAGCCGGCGAGCTGCGCGCGATAGCTGAGATCCAGATCCTCGGTTAACGTGTCATGTTGCCAGCCGCCCGCCTCTTCGATGCAGGCGGTGCGCCAGAGCCCGGCCGTGCCATTGAAATTAAAGAAACGACCGCTGCGGCTGCGTGCCGTCTGTTCCAGCAGGAGATGCCCATCCAGGAACATCGCCTGCACCCGGGTGAGTAGTGAATAGCCGCGATTGAGATGTCCCCAGCGAGTCTGGATCATTCCGACTGTCGGATCGGTGAAGAAATGAATTGTTCGCTGCAGCAGATCAGGCTGAGGAACGAAATCGGCGTCGAGAATGCAGACAAAATCGCCGTGCGCAGTCGCCAGCCCGGTCTCAAGCGCACCGGCTTTAAAGCCGACTCGGTTCGAACGATGAATCAGTTCGACGTCGAAGCCAGTGGCGCGCAACTTTTCCACCGAGGAGGCCGTCAGCTCACGCGTGTCGTCGGTCGAATCGTCCAGAACCTGGATCTGCATCAGCTCGCGCGGATAGTCGATTTCGCTCACCGACTTCAACAACCGTTCCACGACGTAGACTTCATTGAAGATTGGCAGTTGCACCGTCACCTTCGGCAACTGCTCAAAATGAGTGGCAGGCTGCGGGGCTCGCTTCCGGTGCTTTAGGAAAAGATAGATGATGAAGTAGCGGTGGACGCCGTAAGCGGACAGCCCGAAGAGAACGGCCAGGTAACAAACCGTCCACAAAATATAGCCTGCGCTGCCTTGCATAAATGAGAATTGCTCGCCGATGTGGCGAACAAGGGCGACATGATGCCGCGTCCGAGGCTTGCGTCAAATCAAAAATCGGTCGGCTCGCCTCGCAGAATAATGGCCTCAGGGACGCTAAATCCGAACAATGTGGACTAACCAAGTCCACCTAAACAGTCGCGCGCACCTCGAATTTTCGCAGGCAAGCACGGAACATCGGTCATTCGATTACAAAAGGATGCTCCTTTGCTCTGTCCGCCTCAGCTCATTGGCGACGCTCGTCCTCCTCGGGCTTGGCCGCGTTCATGCGATCACCGAGGAAGAGGCGGAAACCGACAAGGGCTATGCCAGCGAAGCGCGTGGAGTTAACCCTTACACCGCCCCATCGATCGCGCAGATTTTTCAACGCCTCGATGAGCTGCGGCCGCTGCCGTTCGAGCAGTTGCAACGCAAATTTCCCGCCGTGATTCATGGAAACCGCGAGCAATTAGGGCTCAATTTTGGCGGATTAGTGGCCGACGGTTTTCTTCTCGTGGCCTGCGAACGCAAAAATTCCGTAGATGAACTCGGCCGCGCGTTGCTGCGTCAGGCGCGCAGTTTAGGAGTCGCGCAGCGTGTCATGCGGCATAGCGCGAGCCTCACCGATCTGGGTCATCGCGGCGATTGGCAAGCGATGCGGCGGGAATTAGCCGCGACACAAAATGACGTTGAACAGGCGATGATCGACCTGCACGACCAGCGCATGGCGAACCTGATTAGTCTCGGGGGCTGGTTGAGAGGCCTTGAGATTTGTTCCGGCGCGATTACGGCCAGATACAGCCAAGACCGGGCCAACACGCTACTCCAGCCCGACCTGGTGGATTATTTTTCTAATGAGCTGCGCGAGCTGCCGCCAACGGTCGGGCGGACGCCGTTATTCGATCAGCTGCGAAACGGCATGGCCAGTGTGCGCGCGATTCTGAAGAAATCTTCTCCTGGTAGTCTGACGGCGACCGACGTGAGAGCCATCAACGCGCAGGCGCGCGACATGAACGCGGCCATTCTGCGCAACTAAAAGCAGCGGCCGGGATTGATTCGGTCTTGCCGCGCCCGCGCAGAAGGCGGAGTTTTCTCACCCGATGTCTCCGCTCAAAGGCACTTCCTTACCTCCGCGACCCACGCGACGCGATCCCGACCGGTTCGAGCGCTTCAACATCGTCATCGCAATTCTGCTGGCCGGATGGGTCCCCTCCATCCTGATGCTCGTCATTTCCTACACCATCCTGACGCGCACACTCGAGAGCAAGATCCTGCGCGATCGCCAAACCTTCGTGCAGTTGATCGCACATCTCGTCGGCGACGATCTCAGCCGGACGGCGGGGATTATCGAGTATTACCAGACGCAGCCCGACGTGGCGCGCATCCTGTCCAGCCCAAATCCGGAGTCAGCCGGGCAATTTTGGTTGAATCAGACCTTCTATTCGCATCCACGCATCGATGGGATGTTCATTGCTGCAGCCGACGGGCGACCTGTGGCATCGATTCCGGTGGTTCCCAGTGAACGTGCGGCGGAGTTCCCGTCTCCGCTCTGGCGTGAAGCTGCGAGCCGCGCGCCAACGGTGGTGGTTTCGCCAGTACACGCCCGCTCGTCGGACGGCCGCATGACCACCGACATCGTCGGCTCGGTGCGGGCGCCGGACGGGACGGTTGTGGGTTTTTTCGGCGTTTCGGTTCTGGTCGAGCGCATCGGACGCCGGCTCTCGTCCATCGAATTTGCGGACCAGTCAGTCTGCCAGGTCATCGATCAAAGCGGAGTGGCGCTTTTCGCCAATAATTTCGCCCCGAACAGCGGAGCAGCCGCACCCGTCGCAGAAAATTTGATCAAGGAGATTCAGAAGGATAAATCCGGCCATTTGGAACGGAACCAGAACCTCTATTCCTTCGCTCCGGTGGAAGGGACGGGCTGGGTAGCAGTCGTCGAGCAGCCACGCGCCGCCGCCTACCGTCCGGTGCATGATCTCCTTAATAAGATCACTGTGCCGGTGGCGTGGCTCATTTTGCTCACCGCACTCGGCGCCATCCTCGCCGGCAAATTTACACAGCGTCAACGGGAAGCAGCGCGGCGCATCGAGCGCGAGGTGATCTTCAACGAAAAGATTCTGGCCAACATGCCAAGCGGCATCGCCCTTGTTGATCCGATCTCGCGTGGATTTCTGCAGGCCAATGACGCCTTCGCGAACATGGCGAAACGCTTCGGTGGTTTCGATGAAAGCCGCGACATTCACAACGCGACGTTCGACGAAGTTAAGATCGCGCCCGTCGAGGCGATTGAAAAGGTGCTCGCACTCGGTGCGCCTTTTCAATTGGTGGAACAGCCCTACCAGGATCGCTCTGGAACGACTCGATTCGTGAACGTAAACCTGTTGCGATTGCAGGGGTCCGAACAGCGCATCCAAGGCGTGCTTTATCTCGTCGAGGACAAAACGCGCGATGTAACGTTGCGGCAGGAATTAATGGGCGCTAACGCGGCCAAAGATCAGTTCCTCGCCTTGCTCTCACACGAGCTGCGCAATCCGCTCTCCCCCGTCATCGCCATGGTGGGCGAACTGGAAGCAACGGCCCCCGATACGCCGGCTGTGCGCGGCGCGCTCGAGGTCATCCGGCGCAATGTGGAACTCGAGGCGCGCTTGATCGACGATCTTCTCGATGTGACCCGCATTTCGAAAGGGAAATTGCAGCTGAGTCTTGAGACGATCAGCGCGCACGAAATGCTCAAACGTGCCTACGAAATTTGCCGTGAAGAGATCGCGGCCAAGAAGCTCGGGATCGAATTTCGAATGCGCGCCGAGCACGATTATGTGGAAGGCGATCCCGCGCGGCTGCAGCAGGTTTTCTGGAACCTCATCAAAAACAGCGTGAAGTTCACTTCCGCCGAAGGCCGTATCATTATTGAGACGCTCAATCCAACGCCTGGAGAATTGGAGATCCGCACGACCGATACCGGAATCGGCGTCGAGCCGGGCAAGATCAGCAAGATCTTCAATGCGTTTGAGCAAGGACAGAACTCTATCACCCGGCGTTTTGGCGGTCTCGGACTCGGACTCGCCATCTCCAAAGCGATGGTCGCGGCGCACGGAGGCACGATTCGGGTGGAAAGCGAAGGCAAGGACAAAGGCACGACTTTTATCGTCAATCTAAAAACGGTAGAGGCGCCCGCGGACGATTCCGCAGAACGATTGGATGGCCCCGCCCCGCGGACCACTGCGGAAAAACTGAAGATGCAAGCGCGTGCCCCGCGCGTCCTCGTAGTCGACGATCATCACGATACCTGTATTGGCATGAAGATGATGCTGGAGCGGCGTGGCTACCGCATCACGCTGGCTCACTCCGCCGATCAGGCGGTGCAACGCACGCAGCAGGAGGAGTTCGATCTCGTCATCAGCGACATCGGATTACCCGATCGATCTGGCTATGAACTGATGCAGGAACTTCGCGCCAGCAAAAATCTTCGCGGGATCGCGCTGAGCGGTTTCGGAATGGAAAATGACGTAAGCCGCGCGCACGCCGCCGGCTTCTCCGAGCATTTGACGAAACCGATTAATTTTGAGCGCTTGGAGGAGGCAATCCACGGATTGCTGGAAGCCGGAAGCCAGACACCAGGCTGACTGGGGGGCAGCCACCAAAGAAGTGTTAGCGAGCGCGGCTTGCGCGTTAAACCTACGCCGTTCCGGTCGGCTTGGACTCAGCGGCCGCGCTCTGCTTCTCCGAGGCCTCTTTCAGCTCACGGGAAAGTTTCTCAACACGTTGCCGCATGATCTTTCCGGCTTTGAACTTGACCGTCGCACGCGGTGGAATCACAAAACTGCTGCCGGGTTCATTTGGATTGCGGCCGACGCGAGGTTTTGTCAGGCGCGGCTGAAATACACCGAAATTTCTCAGCTCGACCGCCACATTTTTAGCCAGACTGTCGGTGATATGGTCAAATGTGCGCTGGACAACCTCAAACACCTCGTGCTGCACCATGCCGGTCTGATTGCTGATTGCTACGACGATGTCGCGTTTGGTGAGCTTAGCCATGACATAACCAAATCGCGTCCCACGTGGACGTTGCGCGGAAGATTCGCGAAATATTTCGTCGGAATCTTAAGTGAGCTCAGTATCCGTCGGGTCGCGTTTCATTCTCCGCAACCGTCAGATTTCAATGACTTGCCGACGGGCGTCGGAATAATCGATCGAAATTGTAAGAGAAGCCCGTGTGTTGAGCGAGAGCCTTCCGGCGAGATTTTAGCTGGCCCTGAACGACGCCCAGCTTAGTGAAAACGCCGTTCCATTCGGCTTCGAGACGACGCACCTCGTCATTGGCGAGATCACGCACGCCGCGAACCGAGACGCAGCGATTCAGAACGTTCATGGCGCGACCCGAAAGTTCCGCCAAAACTCCCAATTCGCCGAAAACATGCTCACTTTCCTGGAGGAGGTTCGAACGAATCTCCATGAATTGCCGTTCCTGTTCCGCGGAGATGATTGGCTTCGCTTTGTCTAGTCCGTAGGTGATTAAATCGTGCAGCTTCTTCCAGCTCTCCAGCTGGAGCGCCAGCAGCCGCAAATGCCTTTCGAGCCCTTTGTCTCTCATAAGTTAGATGCTGCCAAACGCGAGCGTTTCATCGAGCTTCTGAAGATTGTCGATCAAAAGATGAGCCCAGGGGCGATCGACGCTCTGGGCCTGGCTGATGATTCCGTCCTCGAAATAAAATCGGCCCTGCCTCCACCGGAAGATCTCGGCTACGGCCGCCTCGCCTTCGAGAGGGCCAAAAACCGCATGACGAACCGCGCCGTGCTGAAGATAGATTTCGCTGTTTCCCCTGCCCGATTTGAAAGTGAAACGACCACTCCGTTGACCCAGACAGCTCATTTGCAGGATTTCCGCAGCGGAAAACTGATTCAGGTTTCCGATCAGCGAATGGCATGGATCGATCCCTTCCGACGGCGCACCCGAATGCGTCTCAAGTGAGCTGATGAAAGCCTGCAGGCGTTGCCGCAGCCGCCGTTTACTCGCGCGGCTGGATACCAGCGGGATTTTCTGCTGCGCGGCGGCCGCTCGTAACTCCGGATCATTCGAGATCGGGGCGAGGCAAATTAGCTGCAGCGAAGGAAAATGCTGCCGCGCGCTTGTCGCCTGCTCGAGAGCAACACCGGGCTCGCCCTCCACGATGAAGCCATCGAAGTTCTCCGCAATCAGCACCGAAACGGCCTCGGCGATCGTCCGTACGATGCGCACTTCAACATCGGGAAAATCGTCAAAAATACCGAGGGCTCGATCCTGAAAGACCGGATCGGCATTTAAGATAAGCAGCCGTGTTTCCACAATTTTGATAGAATCCCGAATGAACGAGAGAGGAGCAGGAACCTTGCCTGCCACGCTTTAGCTTCACAGCGACCTTAGCGGCGCCATTGGCGCCGTGGCGGCGGGGCGGCGTAAGCCTGCGGCGCGATCTCGTGAGCAGTGCGGAAATGCACCTTCGCTATCTCGCGTAAGATCGAGGGGCCGTGAGTCGTCACAAGCTCTTTGGCAATTTCTTTGATCGGACCAGACACCCCCCGGCCAAGCCGAACCCCGAGCTGCTTGCTACGCTTTTCCAGCCAATCAATGAAGATCTCGCGCGCCAGGATCGATGCCGCGGCGACGGCCAGATCGGACTCCGCCTTCGTGCGCTGTTCCAGCCTGATGCCCTGCCCCTTCTGCAGGAGCGACCTTTCAATGACGCGTGCATCGGCGAATTTATCGGAAAGCGCCCGCGGGCAATCGGGCCGCCTAGCGAGAAGGTTCTCAATCACTCGTGCATGCCCCCAGCCTAGAAGGCTATTCAAGTTTCCAAATTTTTCGTAGAGCTCGTTGTACTTCGCCGGCCCGATGGCGACGGCGTCGCTGATCGCGCCGTGTGTTTTGCGAATCGTGTGAGCTAGCTTTCGAATCCGCGCGTCTGATCCGATGCGCTTGCTGTCCTGAATGCCCGCGTCCAGAAACTTCCGCGCGATTCCGCGATCGACATAAACTCCGGCGATCACGAGCGGACCGAAAAAGTCGCCTTTACCGCTTTCATCGATCCCGAAGTGTGACTCGAACATCTCCGGCGCATGAATCTCTTCATATCCGAGTTTGGCCACGCCCAGAATCTTTGGCTCCAGTTCGAACTGCACGAACTCCTCGATTCCTTTCCCCTGGAGCAGCAGCTTGGGCCCTTTCTCGTAAACAGCGACACTGAGCTTATTCTTCTGCGCAAAGAATACCGTGTAAGGTTTCGCGGAAAAGGTGAACCCCAGCGTCTCGAGCAGCGCACGAAGTCGCGTCGTCTGATCGAGGGAGAGCGGTGAAGTGTAGACGTTCACGTTCGCGCAGTTATTACTGCGTCATGCCCGTCGAAGCGAAACACTTCTCCGCGAAGTCCGGGCCTGCCGCCACGCGATCAGACGCGGCAGAGTTTCGCGCCGCACTGCGGCGATGGTTTCGTGCGCACGGACGCGATCTGCCCTGGCGGAAAACAACCGACCCATACGCAATCCTCGTTTCCGAGTTCATGCTGCAACAGACGCAGGTCGCGACCGTGCTCCCTTATTATAGTGAGTGGATCCGGCGTTTCCCCGATTTCGCCTCGCTCGCGGCAGCGACGGAATCCGAGGTGCTTCATGCGTGGCAGGGCCTGGGCTACTATGCGCGCGCGCGAAATCTGCACGCCGCCGCGAAAGCGGTCGTGCATCAGCACGGCGGCAAATTGCCCCGGAACGCGCACGCCATTCGGCAGCTGCCCGGAGTCGGCCGTTACACCGCCAATGCCATTGCCGCCTTCGCCTTCGGCGATTCTGCTCCCATCGTCGAGGCGAACATCTCCCGCCTCCTCGCGCGCCTCATCAACCTGCGGGAGCCTATCGACACCGTTGCGGGACAGGCGGCGCTTTGGGAAACAGCGGCCTCCCTGCTCCCTTCCCGCGACGCGGCGGCGCACAACTCGGCCTTGATGGATCTCGGAGCGACCGTCTGCATCTCGCGTCGTCCGCGCTGTCCAACTTGTCCGGTGCAAAAGTTTTGCCAAGCCGCCGATCCCGCCGCGCTTCCAATCAAGAAAGCGAGACTCGGGTTGAAGCTGCTGACCGAAGCGCATGCGTTCCGCCGCCGTAAGGAGAGCGTTCTCCTGGAAAAATCGGAGAACCGCTGGCGCGGAATGTGGATCCTGCCGCGCCTCGCGCAAGCGCCCGGGAGACAACCGTTTTACCGCTCCAGTTTTCCGTTCACCAATCACCGCATCACGCTCAACATTTTTGCCTGCGCGGAAGATCCGGGACCGCCGGCCGAGCGGCAGCGTTGGTTTAGCCTGACCGCGCTCGAATCGCTCCCGATGCCATCGCCGCATCGGCGCGCCTTGCGGCAGATGCTGGCAGCGGAAGAGGCGCACAGTTTTGCGAAACAACGGCCGCACCCTAGCTTGATTCGATGAGACAACCGGAACTGGTTCCCGATGCGCGCGGTCATTTCGGCCCATACGGAGGGATGTTCGTGCCGGAGACCCTGATGTCGGCGCTGCACGATCTCGCCGCTGAATACGAACGCGCGAAACACGATTCCGAGTTTCAGGAAGAGCTCGCGGGCTTGTTGCGCGATTTCGCCGGGCGGCCCACCCCGCTCTATCTCGCCGTTCGTCTCACTAATCATCTGGCTGGCGCGAAGATTTACCTGAAACGCGAAGACTTGCTGCACACCGGCGCGCACAAGATCAATAATGCGCTCGGTCAGATTCTGCTCGCGCGGCGCATGGGAAAACACCGCATCATTGCAGAGACGGGCGCCGGCCAGCACGGAGTTGCAACTGCCACGGTGGCGGCGCGCTTCGGATGCGAATGCGTGATTTACATGGGAGCGACGGACATGGAGCGGCAGGCGCTAAACGTGGCGCGGATGCGGTTTCTCGGCGCGAAGGTCATTCCGGTCACGGCTGGGCAGGCGACGTTAAAAGAGGCGATCAATGAAGCGATGCGGGACTGGGTCACGCACGTTCGAACCACCCATTATATCCTAGGATCGGCGCTTGGATCGCACCCATACCCGATGATGGTGCGAGATTTCCATCGCGTCATCGGAGTGGAGGCGCGGCGGCAGATTCTCGAACGCGAAGAGCGATTGCCAGATCTTCTCGTTGCCTGTGTCGGCGGCGGGAGCAATGCGATCGGGCTGTTCCATCCGTTTTTAGATGATCTCTCCGTTCGGATGATCGGCGTGGAAGCCGGCGGCGAAGGCATTAGCAGCGGCAGGCATGCCGCCCGCTTTCAAGGCGGCCGGCTCGGTGTCCTCCAAGGCACGAAAACTTTTCTGCTCGCGAACGAGGACGGCCAGATCGAGCTGACGCATTCAGTCTCCGCCGGTTTGGATTACGCGGCGATCGGGCCCGAACACAGTTATCTGCGCGATTGCGGAAGGGTAACATACGACTATGCCACCGACGATGAAGCGCTCGCCGCTTTTCGTTTGCTCGCCGAAATCGAAGGCATCATCCCGGCGCTCGAGACCGCGCATGCGATCGCGCACGTGACTAAAATCGCGCCCAAAATGTCTCGCGAGGAGATGATCATCGTCAGTTGCTCAGGGCGCGGCGACAAAGATGTTGCCCAGGCAGCGCAGCGTTTGTTGTAGCCGACGCGTCGTTCTTCTCGCGTAAATCTTCTCGCGCTCGCTTCTCGCGAATTCGGAGCCCATTTCCCCTTCGGTTTCTATTTGTTATTTCCGGACTGCTTTCCGAAGCTAGCTCGCGTGAGAAGCATGACCGGGTATGGCCGCGGAGAAGCCGCTCTCGATGGGACCAAATTTTTGGTCGAGCTCAACTGTGTGAACCGCAAACAAAGCGACGTTGTTATCAACTTGCCGCGCGATCTCGCCGCGCTGGAGCCGCGAGTGCGTCAGGCCATTAACGAAAAGATTTCGCGCGGCCGCACCAATGCCACCGTGACCTGCGGCCACAAACCGAATAGCGTCCGCAAACTGTCGCTCGATACCGCCCTTGCCCGTTCCTATCACGACGCGATGCGCGCACTGCAAAAGGAATTGAGCGCGCCGGGCGAGATCACTATCGGCACGGTGTTGCAGGCGCCCGGCGTGTTGCGCATGACGGAGGAGTCAACGGCGCCTGAAGAAGCGTGGCCCGCGATTGAGACAGCGCTGCATGCCGCGCTTGGCGAATTGCTCCAAATGAGCGGGCGGGAAGGCAGACATCTGGCGAAGGATCTCTTGGCGCGGCTCAAATTCATCCGGCAGGAAATCAAGTCGGCGCGCGCACTCTACCCCGCGGTGGTGACGAAATATCGCGCCGCTTTGATCGAGCGGATTGCGAAAGCGGATGTGGAAATCAAAGCCAATGATGAGCGACTGCTCAAGGAAATCGCGCTTTTCGCGGACCGCGCCGACATCTCCGAAGAACTGACGCGCCTGCAAAGTCACCTGGCGCAATTCGCGCATCATCTGCGGTCGAATGAGCCGGTCGGGCGAACGCTTGAGTTCATTACGCAGGAGATCTTTCGCGAACTCAACACGCTTGGCGCGAAGGCAAACGATGCGGTGATTTCGCAGCATGTGGTCGCGTCCAAAGCGGAGCTCGAGCGAATCCGCGAACAGATTCAAAACCTTGAGTAACCAGTTTGGCCGCTCCGGAATTTTGTTTGTGGTCTCAGCACCGTCCGGGGCCGGGAAGACGACGCTCTGCGATGCGTTGCGGCAAACGCCGGATTTCGTTTACTCGGTCTCGTGCACGACGCGTCCTCCGCGCTCGAATGAGATCGAAGGCGAGGACTATTACTTCGTGAGCGAGCAAGATTTTCTGGCGCGCGTGGCGGCGGGAGAGTTACTCGAACACGCTCAGGTGCACGAGCATCGCTACGGCACGTTGCGCACGCCGGTCGTGACCAATCTGCGTCGCGGCGTTGATGTCTTGATTGACGTCGACACGCAAGGCGCCGCCGCCATCCGCGCCTTTGCGGACGAGTTTACTCGCGAGGCGCTCTGCGACGTCTTCATCATGCCGCCTGATTTGGACGAGCTGCGACGACGGCTAATCAAGCGAGGCACGGAAACGGGCGAACAGATCGAGCTGCGACTGGTCAACGCTGCACGCGAGATGCAGTTGTGGCGCGATTATCGCTACACGATTATCAGCAAATCAATGGAAGAAGATCTGCAGAAATTCCGGCACATCATGGGCGCCGAACGTTACCTGAGCCGGCGCCTGGTCCAGAATTACGACGTTCCATGAGCGCATCCGCGGCCGCAAGAAGCAAGACCGTCATCCTCGGCGTAACCGGTTCGATCGCCGCCTACAAAGCGGCTGAGCTGGCGAGTCTTCTCGTGAAACAAGCGCACGAAGTGTTTGTCGTGATGACGACCGACGCGACGGAATTCATCACGCCGCTCACGCTCCAGACACTTTCGAAGAATCCCGTCACCACAAGTTTCTATGACGAAAAGGAGAACTGGCGTCCGGGTCATATTGCGCTCGCGGATCGCGCGAACCTTCTCGTCATCGCGCCGGCGACCGCGCACGTGATTGCGGAACTCGCGCACGGTCTTGCCGGTCATCCGCTCACGGCCATCGCGCTCGCCACGCGCGCACCAATTCTCCTCGCGCCAGCGATGAATGGAAAAATGTGGGAGCACGCCGCGACCCAGGACAATGTCGCAAAGCTAAAAGCGCGCGGCGTGGAATTCATCGGACCCGAGGAAGGAATGCTGGCCTGCGGATACGAAGGCATCGGGCGGCTTTGGAAAGTGGACGACATCGCTTTCCGCGCTGAGTTGCTTCTTTCGCAACACGACAAACGCATCGCGTGAAGTTCGTCGTTACGGCCGGACCGACGCAGGAAGCGATTGATCCGGTGCGCTATCTGAGCAATCGCTCATCCGGCAAAATGGGATATGCGATCGCGGAAGCCGCGCTGGAGGCGAGCCATGACGTAACGTTAATCACGGGGCCGGTGCACATTCCGCCGCCAGAACGCGCGACGCTCATTCGAATCGTAAGCGCCGATGATCTCTTCGACGCGGTGCACACGGCGGTGAGGGAATGCGACGTTATCGTGATGTGCGCAGCGGTTGCGGACTACAGACCGGTGCGGGTGTCAGCGGTGAAACTGAAAAAAACAACGCATGACTTTTCGCTCGCGTTAACGCCTGCGCGCGATGTCCTCGCCTCCATCGCGCAAGGTCCCCGTGCTTATTACGTGGTCGGTTTCGCCGCCGAAACAAACGAGATCGCTGCCCATGCGCAGCAGAAACTCCGCGACAAAAATTGCGACATGATTGTGGCAAACGACGTCAGCCGGAATGACAGTGGAATGGAAAGTGCTCAGAATGCAGTCACGATTTTCACGCGCGACGGCCTCGTAAAAGGGATCGCGCGCGCGGACAAAAAAATGATCGCGCACGAACTCGTGAAAATAATTTCGGATGCGCGTGAAAAAAGTTTGACAAAAAAAACGTGATGCTTAGTGACTCGTGTCAGTGAAGTTATTCACAACTGTTCACACCCACCGCATCTGCGGATCGAAAGGGGGGATATCTCATGGCGACGAAGAAAAAAGCGAAAAAGCCTGCCAAGAAAAAAGCAGCGTCTAAAAAATCCGGTAAGAAGCACTAACGCCGGTTCCCTCACGGAAGAACGCAGTCCGTTCTTCCTCACGCAACTTCAACCCGGGAGGAGAATTCATTTTCTCTTCCCGGTTTTTTTACGTCGAGCTAACACTGCCACCGCAGAAGCGCGCTCTGCACAGGAAAAAAATTTGGGCGCCGACCTCGAGCGATGTAGGTAAAGATCCACGATGACCCACTACCTCGATGCCGCGGTGGAAGCGGCCCAGGCTGCCGGTCATCTGCTGCGTAAGAATTTTGAGCAACCGCTTCGTGTCAACGCCACCACCGCACACGACATCAAACTCGAGCTGGACGTGCAGACGCAAAATTTGATCACCGAATCGCTTCTCAAGAAATTTCCGGAGCACGCACTTTATGGCGAAGAGGGAATCGTCGGCGACCAAGACAGCGAGCATCAATGGGTCGTCGATCCGCTCGATGGCACGGTCAATTATTTCTATGGCATTCCGCATTTCTGTGTCTCGATCGCGCTGCGCCTGAACGGCGAAATCATCGTGGCGGTCATCTACGATCCGATGCGTGACGAACTCTGGACGGGTCAAAAAGGGGAGCGACCACGCTTGAATGGAAAGCCATTCCGGGTCAGCGAACGCGCCGATTTGGCCGAGGCCGTTGTGTCGGTGGGACTTTCTAAAACAGGCGTGACGATCGAAGCAGGCCTTCCGGTTTTACAGCAGATGGTGCATCGCGCGCGCAAATGCCGGCTCCTGGGCAGTGCAGCGCTCGACATGGCGTATGTGGCGTGCGGACGCTTCGATGCCTACGTCGAGCAGGGAATCAGTCTCTGGGACATCGCGGCCGGATGGCTCCTGGTGGAAACTGCCGGCGGCACGGTTGATTTGCGACCGCGCACTGACCTCAAAAATAAATACAGCATCATCGCCTCGAACGGCGTGTTGGATCTGAAACTCTAATGGGCAAGATGCGGTGCGGGATTGGGTACGACGCTCATCGCCTGATCGCGGGGCGGAAGTTGATCCTCGGCGGTGTGGAGATCCCACACACCGTCGGCTTGGACGGACACTCCGATGCTGATGTGCTCTCACATGCGATCGCCGATGCGCTGCTTGGCGCGGTCGGGGCGGGCGACATTGGGCAGCATTTTCCCAACGACGATGAGACGATTCGGGGAATCAACAGCCTGCAAATTCTGCGGCGAGCCGCGGAAATCGTGCGCGGGAAACAGAGCGACGTGGTGAATGTCGATGTGACTCTGCTCGCAGAGGCGCCGAAGATTTCGTCACACATCGACGCGATGAGGGACAACATTGCAGGCGCGCTGCAAATTGATGTCTCGTGCATCAGCATTAAGGCGACCACGAACGAAGGCTTGGGAACGATCGGTCGCGGCGAGGGTATGGCCGCGATGGCCGTCGCCTCGATTGAGCAAGGATAATTTCGTCCGCTGACGATTTCTGGAAATGTCGCTCCATCTTTTCAACACGTATTCACGCGCGCTCGAAGAGTTCCGGCCGCTGGAGCCGGACGGTCGGAAAGTGTCGATGTACACGTGCGGTCCCACCGTTTACAGTCACGCGCACATCGGAAACTTTCGCGCTTATGTCTTCGAAGACCTGCTGCAGCGGCACCTGGAATTTCGCGGATATGAAGTCGAGCGCGTCATGAACATCACCGATGTCGATGACAAAACGATTCGCGGCAGTCTGGCCGCCGGCGTTCCGCTGAGCGAATTTACGGCTCCCTTCAAACGCGCATTTTTCGAAGACCTCGAGACGCTCCGGATCAAACCGGCCGGGGCGTATCCTGAAGCGACGGACGGCGGCCACATTCGTGCCATGATCGCGATGATCGCGAAGCTCATCTCGCGCGGGCTGGCTTACCAGGCGGAGGACAAGTCAGTTTATTATCGGATCAAGAATTTTCCTGAGTACGGACGGCTCGCGCACTTCGATCTCTCGGAATTGCGCTCGAGTGGGCGGATCAAGAGCGACGAATACGACAAAGAGCACGTGGGCGATTTCGCGCTCTGGAAAGCCTGGGACGAAGCCGATGGCGCGGTGCGTTGGGAGAGTCCGTGGGGGCCGGGCCGTCCCGGCTGGCACATCGAATGTAGTGCGATGTCGACCCAGCTTCTCGGCGGCCAAATCGACATTCATTGCGGCGGCGTGGACAATATTTTCCCCCACCACGAAGCGGAAATCGCGCAAACAGAAGGCTGCACCGGTCAAAAGTTCGTGCGCTACTGGTTGCATTGCGCCCACCTGCAGGTCGAGGGACAAAAGATGTCGAAGTCGTTAGGCAATTTTCATACCTTGCGCGACCTGCTGGCGAAAGGTTACAGCGGCCGGGAAATTCGTTTTGCTCTCATCCGGGTTCACTACCGCGCTCCGCTCAATTTCACTTGGGAAGGAATGGAAGAAGCACGGCAGGCCCTGACTCGAATCGATGGCTGGCTCGAACGCTTTCGGGAAGCCGCCGCGTCCGCGCCGCATGAGACCGGATCGTCTCCGCAAGCGGGCGGCGAAGGCTTCGGAGATGCGCTCGACGAGGACCTGAATATCTCGGCGGCGCTGGGATTCCTTTTCGAAACAATTCGTGAGACCAACCGGTTGCTCGATCAGGGGTCGCTCGGTCAGCAGACCGCGGCCGCCTGGCTGGCGTGGTGGCAGAGGATCGATACGGTGCTCGCGCTAACAAGTAGCGGCGATGAGATTCCCGCCGGCGTGCTGCAAGTGGCGGAGGAGCGAAGGGAGGCGAGGCTTGCCAAAGACTGGCGGAAAAGTGATGAATTGCGCGACCAAATCGCGGCGCTTGGTTGGGAAGCGCGCGATGGCAAGGACGGACAAAAAATCACGAAACGCGGCGGCCTCTAGCCAATGTTCGAGCCAGCTGAATTTCTAAGTCTCGCGCATACGAGTCACTCGAAACTTTTCGAGACACAGAAATATGTCTGGGACGCGCTCAAGCAGATCGCGAGTTACCTGCAATTTCGGCTAAAACCCGCCGTGCTCGGGGAATTGATCGGGAAGCCCTTCATTAGCAATGCGGTCTTCGTCGGCGCGGGTACCGTGGTCGAGCAGGGAGCGGTTTTGAAAGGGCCTGCTTGGATCGGGGAAAATTGTCAGATCCGGAGCGGCTGTTATGTGCGCGAGAACGTTATCGTAGGTGATGGGGTCGTGATGGGGAACTCCTGCGAATTCAAGAACTGCATTCTGTTCGACGAAGCGCAGGTGCCGCATTTCAACTATGTCGGCGACTCCATCCTGGGCTACCGCGTACATCTCGGCGCGGGCGTGATTCTTTCTAATGTGAAACTCGATCACACGGAAATCCATGTGCTGGCGGCTGACGGAAGCATCGCCACCGGGCTCAAGAAGTTCGGTGCGATCGTGGGCGACCGGACTGAGGTCGGTTGCAACGCAGTCATCAATCCGGGAGCGGTTCTCGGGCGCGATTGTCTGGTTTATCCCGGCGCTAATTTCCGCGGTGTCCTCTCCAGCGGCAGCATCGTAAAGGTGCGCCAAAACATCCAGGTGCTGACGCGGCGCGACCTCGAGCAGACGTAAAACCAATCAACCGCTGGAGATGTCAGGCGCAAGTGCGGATGGGCGGGGATTCGAACCCCGGGTGCCTTTCGGCACACACGCTTTCCAGGCGTGCACAATAGACCGCTCTGTCACCCATCCGGGTCGAACGCGGAGTCAAAGCTGCAGTCGCCGGAACAATTCGTCGAGCGGCAGTTGCAGGCCAATGAAAAACTCGCCGAAATCAGCATAGACGGCGCTCACTTCGTCGAAGCGCATCTCGTAGACGATTTTTTTGATCTGGAACGTATCGTGCGCGAAAAGTGTCACGCCCCATTCGGCATCATCGAGACCTGCCGAGCCGGTGATGAGCTGCTTTATTTTTCCGGCGAAACGACGCCCGACGGCGGCGTGACCGGCCATCAACCGGCGGCGCTCGTCGTGACCGAGCGCATACCAATTTCTCTGCTCTCCCCGACGTTTGCTCATATTGTAAAAGCAGACGACCGGCCAGTCGGGGAGAGAAGGGTAGACCCGCTCATGGCGGTACTTCGCCATGCGCTCGTGGAAGGATTTCATTCCCTGTTCGAATTCGGGCGAACCGACGGCGAGTTTCTGTTCGTTTTCGAGCGTTTTCGCGTACTCCGCGTCCGTCGTCGCGTACTCGCTTTCCTCCGTTAACGAAAGATAACTGTAGACTGGGGTGAGCACATCCGCTCCGAGGGATGCGCTGAGTTGTTTTTCAATGCGGTTGGCGCTTTGCAAATCAGGCGTGATGAGCATGAATCCGAGATCGGCCTTCGGAGTGACGACACTGAGTGTGAGCAGTTGCGTCGACTCCATGGCGCGCACTTCCTGCACGAGTGCCGAAAAACCGACTTTGGCCGCGCCCCGCTCTGCCGTGTTGAGCAGTTGCCACTGACTGTGTTCCACCCGGTAGAAAAGATGGAGGCAATGCCATCCTAGTTCGGGCACCACCGTGGGCAATTCATGGGGCATCGCGCCAGTGTCCGCGGCGCGATCAGCGCGGTCAAGATCGAGCCCGGCCCGTCCGAAGTCCTTCAAACCGCCGGGCTTTCGGAGCGTGACAAGTGCGGAATGCAGTACTCCTCGCCGTCGCTCGCCACGCGGAATTCCAGATTCGGGTTCGAGAACTCCGTTGCGCCACAGACTGCGCAGCGGTGCAACGGTTCATCGACATCGCGCGATTGGACATCGAAACGCTTGCGGCGCGTGGAAACTTCCTTGCGATGGCGCGCCTCGTAGAAAATATCGCGACCGAAGAAAATCAGATAGTTACTCAAGGCAACGACGAGCGCGATCCGGTAAGAGGTCGAATTGACAAAGAACCCGTAGAAGAGAAGAGCGGCCGAGATCCACGCCACCCATTTGATCTTCAGGGGCAGGATGAAGAATACGTAGATGACTTCGTCGGGATAAAAGCGCGCGAAGGCGTAAAACAAACTTGCCGCGAGGAACCGGTTCGAAAAATCAGCCCCGAAGAACCAGGCCGCCACGGTCGTTCCGAGCATGCCGATGAGGAAGTAAAGCGTCAGCCGGAAAGGACCGAACGCTCGTTCGAGACCTTCCCCGATGTACCAAAGAAACCAAAGCGCGAAGACAATCCAGACCGGGTGAAAAGTCCGCGGTAAGAAAATATACGTGAAGAGACGCCAGATCTGGCCATGGCGCACGGCCACGGGATCGAGACTCAAGACGCCGACATATTCCGGGTTGAGGAGAGCGAGAACAAAGACGAGCGCAGTGAAAGCGACAACGATCCGGATCAATCCGGGAATCGCGAGGAACCCGAAGCGCCGCTCCAGTGAATTCAGCCAGGCCACGATTATGCATCGTAACGGCCACCGCGCGCGGCCTCAACGCGGTTCGTTGACGCCACCCAAGCCGACGCCTAGTTTCCGCCTCGTGACCGAAACCGCAGAGAAGAAAACGCCTCTCTATGACGAGCATGTGCGTTGCGGAGCAAAAGTCGTCCCCTTCGGTGGTTGGTTGATGCCGGTGCAATACACGAGCATCTCGGACGAACATCAGGCGGTGCGGAAGAATGTCGGCATGTTCGATATCTCGCACATGGGACAACTGATCGTTTCCGGAGCGGGCGCCGCAGCTTGGCTGAACAGGATGCTGACGAACAACGTCGAGAAGCTCGAAATCGGCGGCAGCCAATACACTTTTTTGCTGAACGAAGCGGGCGGAATGATCGATGACCTTATCGTCTACCGCCTTGAACCGGAGTTGTTCCTGCTCGTGGTCAATGCATCTCGGACTGACGAGGACCTGGCGTGGCTGCAACAACATCTCGAGCCCGGCATCGCTCTGCACAATCGCAGTGCGGACTTCGGCGCGCTGGCGGTGCAGGGCCCGCGCGTGACGGAATTGCTTTGTGCCATGCTCGGAAACGCCACCTCAATTCCAACGCGAAATCAGATCGCCCCCTTCGAATACCAACAAATTCCCCTCCAGATTGCCCGGACCGGCTACACCGGGGAAGATGGAGTCGAAATCTTTTTTCGGGCGCGCGATGCGTCGAAACTATGGAATGCGTTTCTCACCGAGGGCGCACACTTCGGCCTCCGCCCCTGCGGTCTTGGCGCGCGCGATACGCTGCGCCTGGAAATGTGTTATCCGCTCAACGGTTCCGATTTGTCGCCGGAGCACAATCCGATGGAAGCCGGGCTCGGATTTTTTGTAGATCTGAGCAAAAGTGATTTCGTTGGTCGCGCCGAGATTGCGCGCGCGAAAGCGAACGGTCCTTCGCGCCGCCTGGTGCCGTTCCGAATGAGAACGAAAGGCCCGCCGCCGCGACCGCACTATCCCGTTTATGCCGGCGGAGAGCGGGTGGGCGAAGTGGCGAGCGGCACGCTCTCGCCAAGCTTGGGCTACGGCATCGGGATGGCGTATCTCCCCACGGCCCAGGCGAAAATCGGTACCGAGTTGGAGATTGAAATCCGCGGTCAGAAATTTCCTGCCAGCATTGAGAAGAAACCCCTCTATAAAAAATCATGAATGTTCCTGACGATCTTCGTTACACCGAATCACACGAGTGGGTCCGCGTTGAAGGCGAGAACGCGCGCGTCGGAATTACCGATCACGCCCAGGCGGAACTGACGGACGTCGTGTATGTGGAGCTCCCCAAGGTCGGCGCGCAAGTTGCCGCGCGTGGAGCAACCGCCGTCGTCGAATCCGTCAAAGCGGCCAGCGACATCTACGCGCCGATCAAAGGAACGATCGTCGAAGTGAACAAGGCCTTGGAAGAAAATCCGGCGCTTATCAATACCGATCCGTTCGGTGACGGCTGGATTTTCATTTTAAAAATGAATTCTCCGGCGGATGTGGAGCAACTCAAAGACGCGGCGGCCTACCGCGCCGCGATTGGCTAACTAGCGCAGTAGATCGATCAAGCCGCGGACGGCTTCATCGATCGAAAGCGGGGTTGCAAAGAAGGAGTAGCCGCTCAGGACGCCGCTCGAAACAACGCCTTTCTGCGGCGCAACCGTCAGCGAAACGATCGGGATGTTGGTGAGGAAGGGGATCGTTTTGAATTCCGCCTCCATCGAGCCGCTGCCGCCGTCGATCACAATCAAGTCCGGACGAAACCAGCGTGCCACATGCAGCGCAAGATGATCGTCCGTTTCTTCACGCACGAGGTAATGCCCCGCATGCTCGAATAATTGGCGCACCACGCATGTCACTTCAGGATCATGATTCACGAGCAGGATCTTTTTCAGAAACGTCATCAGCGGCGTGGCACGCCGCCGCATACCGAGCATCGCGTGTGCCAACCTAACAAATGGCGGCTTCTGGCGGTGGCTGCTCGTTAGGCCAAGAATCCCAGATTCGGTTGCGCGAAGCGTCCGATGTTTGGGAAGACCGTGGGAAGATCTGAATCGGCGAGCCCGAACCAGCTCGCCATCGTGGCGGAATATTCGTCGACCGCCGTCGTTGGAATCCAACGGCCTTCGCCAGTGTCGTCCGGTCCGTCTACCGCCAGCGTCGGGAACGTCCCGTAGATGCGCGCGCCCACCACGCCACCGCCCATGACGAGCTGGTGATTTCCCCAGCCGTGATCGGAACCGGAGCCGTTCGTGAGAAACGTTCGGCCAAAATCCGAGGCGGTGAACGTCGTGACCTGCTGCGCCACCCCCAGCTCGGCCGTCGCGCTGTAAAATGCATTTAACGCCTGGCTTAATTCGGTCAGGAGATTCGCCTGGCCGCTGAGCTGGTCACCGTGCGTGTCGTAGCCGTCGACCGAGCAGAAAAAAATCTGGCGCCGCATCGAGAGGTTACTTCGGCCCCCGATCATTCTCGCGACCATGCTTAATTGATTGCCGAGATCGGTTTGCGGGAAAATTGATTGCAAGGCGACGCCGGAGAGGGCCGTGGTGACGAGATCGTTGTCGGCAATCGCGCGCGCGACGGTATCGGCGTAGGCCTGTTCAAAAAGATTGTGATGCGGTTGCGCAAGCAAATCCTTGAAAGCTTGCAGCCGGATGTTCGCGTTCGTCGTCCCGCTGAAACCGTTGAAGCCGATCGGTCCGCTGGATGAGAGCTGATAGGGGATCACAAGGTTACCGACTTCAAACGTGTTCGTGCCCGCGATCGAAATCGCTAGGGAGATCGGCGAACCGGCATTAAGCGAATTGAGCAGATCGGCGGTGCGTCCACCCCAACCGGTCCGTAACGCCTGATCCGGCACGGAAGTTTGCCACTGCACGGATTGATCCGCGTGCGAAAAAAGCTGAGGCGGCACGGCTGCGTTGCCGGAGAAATAGTCGGCGCGCGTCGTCGGCGCAACGAGCGTCCCCACGTTCGCTACGACAGCGAGATGGCCCTGATTAAAGAGCGCTTGCGCTTCCGGCATGCTCGGATGAAAACCGAAATCGCGTCCATCACCCCCCCTGCAGCGTGAGTGGCAACAATGACGCCTGTGGAATGGCGAGATCCCCCCGCGCGGCGGCGTAAGC
>JACCXL010000268.1 GCA_013697015.1 Chthoniobacterales bacterium
CACGCTACTTGGTCCGATCATCGTAAACATTGTCCTCTTCCATGTCTTCATGGATCGCAGTGGATTGGCCATTGCAATCGTCATTTCCGCCCTCTTCCTCTTCCTACTTTCGCGTTACTGGAACGCCTTCGCCGGCCTCGTCCGGACGTAAAATCGCGAGTCAACTCCGAACCTTACGACCCGATGAAATATATTCTTCCTGCCGCCATTCTACTCGTCGCTCTCGCGTTCTCAACCGCCAGTCACGCCACTGACCAAAAGGCGACTCCCGAGTCGCGGGAATTATTCGAGCTCATCGCTCGGATGGATAGCGCCATGTTTGAGGCATTGAACGCCCACGACGCCGAAAAACTGATGTCGATGTTCACCGAAGACCTCGAGTTCTATCACGACAAAGGAGGCGTGACTAACTACCAGCAGACGGCGGAAAACTTTAAGAAGATGTTTGCCAACAATCCAGGCATCCGAAGAGATCTGGTGCAAGGCAGCCTCGAAGTTTACCCGCTCAAAGATTACGGCGCGATCGAGATTGGGACGCACCGATTCTGCCATCAGGAGAATGGCAAGGATGACTGCGGTTCGTTTAAGTTTGTCATGGTTTGGCGGAACACCGGCAATTCGTGGAAGGTTTCACGCGTGATCAGCTACGGGCATTAGGTGCCCGCCTATTTAATGAAAGCCAGGAGGTCGCGATTCAGCCGATCTTTCTCCGTAATGAAAAGACCGTGCGGCGCACCTTCATACTTCAAAAACTGCGCATGTGGCACCAACTTCGCCGTTTGCTCGCCGCTCGCGGCCATCGGGACTGTCTGGTCGGCGTCGCCGTGAATGATCAACGTCGGAACTTTTATCGTCGCCAGATCCAGTCGGAAATCGGTTTCGCTAAATGAACGCACACACTCGATCGTCGCTTTCGGCGAGCCGGCCAGCGCAAGCATCTGGTTCCAGTCGAGGGTTGCCTCGCTCACCGGACTGCTCAAAACGCCCACGCCATAGAACTTCTTCCCGAAACTGGCGAGGAAATCAGCACGATCTTTCTTTAAGCCTTCGACGATCTCGTCGAAGATGGACTTATCCACGCCCGTCGGGTTATCCGGAGTTTTCAGAAGAAACGGTGGCACCGCACTGACGAAGACAATCTTCGCCACCCGCGCGCCGCCGTGCCGGTTCATGTAGCGAGCGACCTCGCCGCCGCCCATTGAGAAGCCGACCAGCGTCACGTCTTGCAGATCCAAGCCATCGAGGACTGCTTTCAGATCATCGGCCAGCGTATCGTAATCATAACCGTCCCAGGGCTTCGACGATTGTCCAAAGCCGCGGCGGGTGTAGGCGATCGTGCGGTAGCCATGCTTTGGTAGCTCAAGCGCTTGGTACTCCCACATTTCATGACTGACCGGCCAACCATGGATCAACACAACGGGTTTGCCCGTGCCCCAGTCCTGATAAGCCAAATCGATCGAGTTTCCTGCCGCGTCCGTTCCAGATTTGATGAAGTTCATAAGTAGCGTCTAAATAGTAAGCGCGGATTCAGAAGAATTCGCACCCGACGATCAATTGGATGCT
This sequence comes from Chthoniobacterales bacterium, assembly GCA_013697015.1. Lineage (GTDB taxonomy): Bacteria > Verrucomicrobiota > Verrucomicrobiia > Chthoniobacterales > UBA10450 > JACCXL01. The sequence continues at coordinate 1,564 of JACCXL010000268.1, forward strand.
GGCAGGCGATGCACAATCGAAATTCATCCAGCCGGAATCATAACGACCACAAACCTATCGTGCGATTTGCGCGCGCGTTACGGCGAATCGCCCTTCGCACGCGCGCGGGCAAATAGCGCGATCGACTCAAGCGACCCGCACGCGAATCGCTCGATCCTCCCGGCAGCTCCTGCTTTGCACCGCGCAACTCCGTGAAAATACGCCCACCGGCGAGTTTATTTTTTGAGCAAATCCTGCGGAATCTTGGCGCCGTTGTCGGCCAGCTTTTTCATCACTTCCTTGTGCAGCCACATATTCATGGCCGCGGAATCGTTGGTGTCGCCGGAGTAATGCAAGTCTTGCGCGAGCTCTTTCCGCGCAGAGAGACTGCTATCCATGCCGACCAGTTTCATCAGGTCGACGATGGAATGTTTCCAATCGAGCTTCTCGGAGTTTTTCTGCGCGAGGGCATCAAGGGTGGCAGCGACATCAACTTGTTGCGCTGGCGCAGCGGGCGCGGTGGCGGAGGGCGTTGTGGTTTGCGGCGTCGGAGCGCTCCCACCGGGCTGGCTCGCGCCTGCGCCGGCAGATGGAGCGGTCCCGCCGGCCACAGGCGGCTGACTGCTCGACGCGTGACTGAAGATTTTCGACATCAACGTGTTGAAAAGACCCATAACATTTCTTTCTGTTTCTTATTTTCTCCCCATGAATTGCAGAGCGGCGGCGAGAGATGGGCCGCTGCCTGTATTGTATTCGGGGGCCGGCAAGAGGTTGAGTGGGAATAAATAGAGCGTGTTTTCCCATTGGACGTAGCCAGCGTCTATTCTGTGCCTGCTTGCCCTGCCTCGAGCAATGTCGTTTGATCGTCCGGTGTTCGCGCCGGCCATTGTTCCCGCTCTCCGCGGATATCGTCGTGCGGACCTGCTCGCTGATCTCGGCGCGGGCGTAACGGTCGGAATCATCGCACTGCCGCTGGCGATCGGTTTCGGTATCGCGTCCGGTGTAACGCCCCAACAAGGACTCTGGACGGGCATCATCGCGAGCATCGTCGGTCACTCTTGGGCGGGTCGCGCTTCCAAATCGCCGGGCCGACCGGCGCCTTTGTGCCGGTTCTGTTTTCGATCGTTGCGGTTTACGGCTACAGCGGCCTCGCCCTCGCGACCATGATGGCGGGCGCGGTGCTTATCCTCATCGGGGCGTTGCGG
>JACCXL010000294.1 GCA_013697015.1 Chthoniobacterales bacterium
GATGCGGGGGTCCTGTGGCGAGCCGACAGGTGTTGGCGATTGGAGGACGTTATCGGGGCAGATGGCCTGCGAAAAAGCTGAGGATTCCAGCAAACAATAAGAACCAGAGGATGACAAAGATCGGCACAAAGCAGACTCCGACGATCACCCAGGCACCGGCGATTTTGAACGCCATCTTCAGCACGGAAGGAAACGGAACATCGACATCGGCGATCTTGACCTGGGTCAACGGCAGAGCCGGCGCGACGACCAAAGCTCTGGGACTCGTGGCAGGGACGACGTTGGGCTGCTCGGTCCCATACTTCAGGGTGGGGAAATACTCGTCGACGGTCCGCCAGTCCCTCGCTCCATCCCGGCGGCAGGGCGTGTCGCGATCAACCTCCCGATTAGCAAACATCTGAGTAATCTGCGCGTCGGAATATGGGCCTTCTTCGCGTCCGCTGAGTTTTACGAGATATGATTTCACCGCTCGATCCTGCAAGACGATGGACGCACTGGTCGAGCGCGATCGTTCGTCCCTGCGCTGCAAGTTCCGCCGTTCGACGGAATGGTGGCTGCTGTTCACTTAGTATGCGCTCCCTCATTCTCGTTCTTTCGCTGGCCATTTTAGTTGCTGTTGAGGCACGGATCGGCGAGACGCCTATCCAGTTTGCAGACCGCTACGGCCGGCCAAAGGACTCATCGCTTACAAAGATCACGGATAACGCTTCCCCGCTCGTTCAGGGCGCTATCGACCACACCTACGAATACCGAGGTTGGAAGATACGCGCGGCGTTCTTCCAGCTCGATAGCCCCGCCATCCGGATGGATTTCCAGAAGCTTGGCGGTCCGGGCGTCTCACCTGCGGATTACGAACTCCAGGCGATCGCGGCCGCGAACACGCCGCCAGGCATGTCTTGGAAACGCATTGCGTATGACAATCCTGATTCATCGAACAAAGGTCTCGCGAAGCTCGCCGAAGGCTTCATCGGCGGTGCGACGGGGCAGAAGATGTGGCAGCGCACGGATGGCGCGATCCTCTGGCTCCGAAGCAACCTGGTCGTTAGGCTCGAGTTGGCTGCAGCGTGCGAATACGAAGCGCAGCTGAAAATTAGCAAAGAGCAGAAAGCGCGAGCTTCCGTCCCGAAGTTTTAATGCCGCAGATTGGCAGCGATTTGACTCAATGTAGCCCTCTGCCCCACTCCCGAAAGTCCCGTCCCGCTCGTTCGGCCTGAAGACATAGATGGGCAAACCAAGGAGGGCGAGAGAACGGGAGCGAAAAAGTCAATTGGGCGACTCCGAAAGCGTTCGCGAGCAGGCGGCGGCTTGGAGGTCTTTGAGGATGTCGGCGCTCGTAATCCGGACGGGAGCGAATTGGTCGCTATACGTGACTCACGTATATCGAATAAGGAAGCTGAAAAGTTAGCGTTTTAGGTCAGCAGCAACTTCGGCGGATTGGGCCAAGGGCGGCTTGGATTTCTTCGACGTTCACGGGAGTGATGATATACGTGAGTCACGTATATCGACATATGCGCGAGCATAGCTCATCGCTTCAAATCAGCGGCGATTTCGGCAAATTGGGCGACTCCGAAAGCGTTCGCGAGCAGGCGGCGGATTGAAGGTCTTCGACGATTTCGGCGGCGAGATGTCAGGATCGAGAAAATCGACTGTGTCTTTCAATTTCAGAGTGTCAACTTCTCAGTGCTTATGCCTTCCTATGTGTCGAGAGTAAGCTCTGGGGTTGCCCCTCGCAACCATGATGCAAAGAGTTCATCATGAGCTCGCGCGATCAAAAACAGCAAACCGTATGATCAGACTGGCCGGCTGATAGACAACTTGCACTGACTGTCCGACGTTGTCATTAACTCAACAGCATCAAGAAACTCATTATGGAAACCAGACTATCAGGCAAAATCGAAGCTCAGGGAGTGGGAATCGGCGCGGTCTCAGACAAACTTCTCCAACAACGCGCGCAAGACTTGGCTGAACAAGATGGCCGCACCGAGCCCACCGACGCCGACCGCGCACACGCCTTTGAGGAACTGAGCGGTCCCATGGCGAATCCCGCGCCTGAAGTTCCACCTGGCGATGAAAATCTGACCACTTGGAACGAGAGCCCTGATGTGACCGGCCATGTTGTTCGAAACTCCTTGCCCGACGACGAGGCCGACATCTCGGCGGAACTGACAGAGGAAGGCGTCGAAGAGGCCGAGCAGGATCGACGTCGCGCGGCCAAAGACGAGGATCCGCCCCGACCGGATTAGGTTGCCGGCCCAATTGTCAGCTCGCGATTGACCGAAAGTCCTAGCGGCGCCGCCGTCGGAACAGTTGTCAATGGCCTCGCCGATTGTTTTCCGCTCACATCGCGCCCGAGCACGACATCCCATTGCGCAGTGGATTATTCGCGAGCTTTGCTCGCAGCACGTCGGACCGGGGCCTTGTGAGCTAGTTGTTTGCGCTGCTTCTGAGAAGCGCTTTCCGCTCGCGCCGCATCCCGCTTTGGAGTGGAGCGATTGCCACCGGCCTCATTTTTGCGTTTTTGTTTGGGCATATCCGAACGTCGATTTTGGGGAAAAGTTTAGAGTTCCTGAAGAGAAGGCCCAGCAATGACGTAGAGTGTTCCGGTGGCAAATTGGGCGACTCCGAAAGCGTTCGCGAGCAGGCGGCGGCTTCGAGGTCTTCGGTGATCTCCAAGGCTGGAACTCCGGGATCGGGGAGGTTGGCGCTGTCTTCGAGTGAATCAAGATGTCGAGCTTTAGTTTGTCGCCTTTGATCGATTCAAATGTCAAAACTCCTCCGACCGAAGTGTCAAAGAATTTAGACTTGGATCCCAATGACCCCACAGGCTTCTGATCGTAGAAGACTGCCCACGTATCATCTTCTGCGGTGTAGCGCGTTTGCGAACGCTGATACTCTTTTAAATCATAGCCCTGCGTGCGTGCTTCGGCGTCGGCTAAATCGATGACTTCGGCTGTCGTTAATGGGGAGAAGCAGACGGCGACACCGATGGAGAGGGGATGGAAGTTTGGGGCGATGCCTCGGCGGCAGAATTCAGCCGCAGTGAGGATGGAGGATTGGCGAGTGAATTTAGAGAATCGTTAGCCGGGGTCGGCGTTGCTGTGACCGCAGGTGCGGGAAGAGCACGTGGGTTGGTCTTTTGAGAGTGGACAGGCGGCGGTCCCTCGGCCGGTACGTCCACGGCGGCGTTGCGGTGAACAGGTTCTTTGGGTTGCTGATCAGCTATGCCAGTCCGGTCCGCCGATCGGACGGACTCGTCCCGTGGCGAGCTCGGACCCGGCGCCGGCCCGGCCGCCGTGCCATTGGCTTTACTCTTATTGGCGACCTTGCCGCGGGACGTTTTTCGGTTTGCATCCACTTTCGCCACCTGTTCGTCTAATTTGCCGCGCACCATTTTGCCGGAATAACGGGCGACTGGCGCGTATCTGGCAGACGGAATGTTCGAGCCTGTCATGAAGACCTTCTTCGCGGCGAACCACGTGAGCGTGCCGTGTCCCGTAGCGTAACCGTTAGCGTCCCGGGTACCCGACCACGTCGCCGCGTCGCCCGGTTTAGGATGATCATTCCATACGAGAGTTTTGCCGTCTTTCGTGCGTTGATAAGAGCCGGCATGCGCGGCGTTCGCGAGCAGCAGCAGCAGCGCACCATAAACCAAA
>JACCXL010000300.1 GCA_013697015.1 Chthoniobacterales bacterium
GCCTTGCTGGCCGCGATTGCGGTGCCCGGATTTCTCCGTGCCCGTAAGCGCTCGCAAGCAACCAAGATCCTCAACGATCTGCGCATGATCGACGCCGCCGTCGATCAATACGCCATCGAAACTAACAGACTGACCAGTTTCGTCGTCGGCACCGCTGACTGGACGAACTACCTGAAGTCAGGCACGATCCTGTATAATACGGGTAAAGACCTCTTTGGGGCTGCTTACGGGCCTCAAGCCGTTGATACCCTGCCGGCAGTCCCCCCAACTTCGTACAATACTTTATCAGACGTGGCGCCCACGGCCTTCTGGTCTCCGTACGGACCGTAGTCGATCTTAAGATTCAACCGGGTCGGGCGTCCTCTCGTTAACCGGGAGGATGCTCGTTCTTTATGATGGGTGCAGCCTTCTCCTTCTTCGCAGCGCGTCTGGGCGGCGGCTGGCTGATCCCCGGAGTTCGCGCCGAACCGCGCACTCAACGTGGCCGATTCTGCAGCAAAGCATGGCCGCGCTTTTTTGTTCTTGCGGTGCTTGGGTTTATTGTGCGCTTGCCGGCGCTCCCGGGCGAGATGGTCTGGGATGATTCGTATCTCATCCGCGACAACCCGTTCATCAAAAGTCCGCTTTTCATCTTCGAAGCGTTTCGTCACTACCTTTTTCTCGATGCCTACTCGGCGCACTATCGGCCGGTCCAGAACCTCTCGTTCATGGCCGACTACTTTTTTTGGAACGGGAACACTTATGGTTTTCATCTGACAAACGTGCTGCTTCATGTGGGAAGCGGCCTTCTTCTCTTTCTCCTGCTCGAAAAACTGTTCCCTTCGCTCCGCCGTGCGAACTCGAACATCGCCAACCATGCGCCGTGGCGGGCTGCTGCGTTTTTCGTCGCGCTCTTATGGATGGTGCATCCGGTGCACAGCGCCGCGATTGATTACATTTCCGGCCGCGCCGACAGCCTCGCCTTTTTGTTCGCCTGCGCGGGCTGGCTGCTTTTCCTGCGCGCGCGGGATTCAATCCGTCTGACCGTTCAAATTGCGCTCTATACCCTGGCCGGCTTCTCCAGTCTGCTGGCGCTCTGCTCGCGCGAGATTGCCTGCATCTGGTTCGCGATTTTTTTGCTGCATCTGCTCATTTTTCAAAAAGCGATGAGCCGCCGCGCGTTGCTTACCACGATCGTGTGCAGCCTGAGCATAGTCGCGATTTATGCCGGCCTCCGCACCTTGCCGGGAGCGCGCCCCATCGTTGCACCCTCGTACGGCTGGCCCGCGCCGATGCGCGTGGTGCTCATGTTGCGTTCTCTGGGTGATTACGCGCGCCTCATGTTTTTCCCTGCGAACCTGCACATGGAGCGCACGGTCGTCGCGCCGGAGAACTACCTGAGCAATCAGCAATGGCGCCAATCCGCCAGTATCGAATATCTTTCCCTGCTGGGTCTTTTCGCCTTGGCGGCATTCGTCTACGGCTGCGCCAAATCCGGCGCTGGGCAGCGCACACGTATTTTCGGAGCGAGTTGGTTTATGCTCGGTTATTTGCCGATTTCGAATGTGATCGAATTGAATGCGACGGTGGCAGAACACTGGTTGTATCTGCCGAGCGTTGGTTTTCTCATTTTCCTGACCGGCTGTGCGCTCGACGTTTCCGTCCGTTGGCGGAAGGCACTGGTCGCGTTTGCCTGCTGCGCGGTGGCCGCTCTGAGCGTGCGCAGCGCAATCCGGAGCGGCGATTGGTTGACGGAGGAAATTTTCTACCAGCGGACGCTGGCGGCCGGCGGCCGAAGCTCGCGCGTGCTGGCAAATCTCGGGCAGGTTTACGCGAACCGCGGAGAGTACGCGAAAGCTGAAATGCTCTTTCGGAATGTTCTGCGGATGACCCCGGATTATCCAATCGCGCGGAACAATCTCGCCGAAGTGCTCGTGCGCGAGGGCCGAAAGCAGGAAGCGGAAGAGATTCTCGCCTCCACCACTAAAGCGACCGAGACGACGCGCAAGGAATATCCCCGGACGTGGATCGCGGTGCTCAATCTCGCGCTGTGCCATCATCGCGAAAAGGACGACGCCGGAGCCCTGGCCATAGCGGAGAAAGCGCGCCACGATTATCCCGGCGTTTGGGAAGTCATTCGCTTTGAATCCGAAGTGCTGCGCGAAACGAAGGGGCCGCGAGCAGCTCTCTCACTCGTCGAAACCTTTGCGCGCGAAAACTGGTGGCATTACGGCGCGTCGCTCGCGCTCGGACATTTGTATGCTGAGAACGGCGAGCTCGCGAAAGCGGAGGCGGCCCTGCGTCACGCCAGCTGGCTTGATATGCACGATGCGGAGGCGCTCAGTTTCATGGCCCAAATGTGCCTGCGGAATAATCGCCTCGACGAAGCTTATGCCACTCAACAGCGGGCCGTTTCCCGGCAGCCGGACGAGCCGCGGCAGTATGCCCTGCTTTCCGACATTCTCGAAAAAATGGGGCGCGGCGAAGAAGCGCACACCGCGCAGGCGAAAGTTTCGCAATTGCATGCGCTCGCCATGGCGCAACCTGTCGCCACGCACTAACACGTTCGATTTGGCGTGCGCCCAGCCAGTGTCCAGCCTCTGGACATAATGCGGTTCGCAAGAGGAAAAACCAAGACACCCCGCTTCTAAAAGCGGGCTTCGAAAAGCTAACTCCGTTACGCGACTAGCGGCTCGCGAATCCCGGATTGCCGCCAATGATCAGAATCGGAATCGTGGTCGTCGGAATCCCGCCGAGACGATTACACCGGGTCGGGATCGCTGACACTGAGCTCATCGAATAACACGCGGGCTTTCGTTTAACGACACGGCTTTGCGGATCGCGGCGGGCGACATCGCTTTGTCCGGCGAGCGCCGCCGCGCCAGTGATTGCTGCCATGAACAGCGTGACACTTCCGACTACCAACCCCCGCAGGCCGGGGAACCTGGTTGTTGATTTCATGAACCCAACTTCGATCTCTTTTCCGTTGGCACAAGCACCACGTGCAGGCGCTCATGGGCCCCAGAGAAAATGCTCGAGGCGCAGGCGTGAGAGACGCGTGCGCGCTTCTTCGCTCCGTGCGCCGCCCGCATTCGCCAGCTTCTGATAAAGCGCCGCCGCCGATTCCCACTTCTGATCATCTTCCAGAAGTCGCGCTCCATTGAAGCCGGCTTTGTAAAACCAGAAAAATTCGGGTGTCTTTCCTGGTGTAGTGTCCGCTTCCACCACGCCGTAAAATGTCTCCAGAGCGCGTGCTCGATCGCCCAATTTTTCGAGGCACGTTCCCTTCTTGAAAAGTGCCTGGTTGCGCCAGTGTGCGGGAGTGTCAGCGGGCGCGGCGAGTTGATCGAAGAGCTCGACCGCCTGTTTATATTTGTCGGGATTTGCGCCGGCCGTTTCCAAAATTATGTCGCCCTTTGCGCAGAGTGCTTCGCGTTTCTCTCCCGCCTTTGCCTCTCCGCGCAGGATTTCATCGTAGAGGGTGATCGCCTGCGGTGAGCGGCCCAGTTTTCGCTCAATGGCGGCCTGTTCCATGCGAGCGGGCCACTTCAGTTCGCCACCTCGCTTCACGACCTCGTCGAACAGTTCGAGCGCACGATCGAGTGAGTGCGCCCCCATGCTCTGTAACGCGGACTCTCCGGCGAAGAAGAGCGCCTTTTCGAGCAACGGGGACTCAACTTTCTGTTGTGCGAGGATCTCAAATTGCGTCTGCGCGGTCGCAAAATCCTGTCGCCGATAAGCGGCTTCCCCAAGTTTCATGCGAACGTCCGCGGCCAGCGAGGAGCCGGGATGTTTGCTCAAAAACTCGGACGCGAGACGAACGACGTTTCCATCGGACTTATCATCCTCGAGCCAGATCCGCAGATAATCCGCCCGCTCCATGGCGGCGGGCGTTGCGGTAGTTTCTCCCATGCGAACGAGATCCTGGCGCGCTTCGTCCAATCGGGGCGGCGTCGCGTGATAGGCTAGTTCAGCGAGCGCGCTCCATCCCTCCGACGCCTTCAGACTGCGCGGGAAGTCGTGCACGAAGGCACGCAACGAATCGGCGGCTTTTTTGTCGCCGCGTGCTGCCTCCAGCAGTCCTTGCTGGAGGGCGAGTTCCGCGCGTCCTTCTTCGTCGCCGCTTCTGTCCGCGAATTCCCGCGCATCAGTCAGGAAGCGCGCTCTTTGGTTCAATTGCAGAGAGGCAAGGGAAGCATTAAAGAGCGACTCGGGTCCGCCCGAGGGAACGGCGCGTGCGATTGTTTCAAACTCATTTGCGGCTGCTTCGTAGTGACCCGCCTCATACTGAGCTTTCGCTTTTTCGAACTCGACGCGCTGCAGGACCGCGCCGCGTGGGTTGAGGCCGCGCGCCTGCTGCAATAGCACAATCGCTTCATCCCAACGCCGATCCTGCATTTCGAGCTGCGCGAACTCGAGGAGAGCTCCGGCGACCTCCCGGTCCGGAGCCGGATGAGCCGCGAGGTTGCCAAAGATTCCACGAGCGTTATCGCGCCTCCCGGCGCGGAGCTCCATGCGCGCGAGATGCCATTGTGCAAAGCTGCGCCGCGGCTGCGCCGAATCATTGGACCAGCGAGCCAGCTCGCGCCGGGAAGCTTTCCGTTCGGCCGAATAAAGTCCGTCGAGTTTCGCGAAGACGTCCGCGAGTGCTGGATCCGCGGGATGATGCTCGATGAAGTCCTCGAGGAAATCGTCGCCTGCTTCCGGCGTTCGAAGCGTTTTGTGTTCATCAGCCAGCGCAAAGAGTGAGGCCAGTAAGACGGCCCGGGTTGCGCCTTCCGGCTTGCGGACGATCGATTCGAACAATTCGACAGCCTTTCCGGGACGACTCGCAAGCGCCTCGATCCGGCCGCGGAGGAAGCGCCGTTGTTTTCGCTCCGCTGCCGAATTTGCCTCCGTCTGTTCCAGCAGGCGGTTGGCGGCGGGGAGGTCGCGTTTGTCGAGGGACAACTCGATCGCCAGCAGCTGTGCGCGAACTTTCCAGGCCGGTTCGTTGAAAAACACAGCGATCGTCTGCAGCGCTTCGTCGGTGCGGTTCGTAGCCCGCATCGCGGTGGCGGCGCCCATGAGCGCTTCGGCGTGAACGTCCGATCCTGGCACGCGGGCGGCGTCCTGATAAAGCGGTAGCGCCTCCGTCCAACGGCCCAGCCCGGCGAGCGCCTGGGCGCGCAGGAATTTCCCGCGCTCCGTCTCACGAACCTGCGCGTCTTCCACGATCCGCAGCGCTTCATCAAAGCGGGATGCAGCGACAAGTGCTTCGCCGAGCTTCTCCATCGCCACGCGCTTCACGTCTGGCGCAGGATTACTAGCGAGCAACGTTTCCAGCCGGATGGCCGCTACTTCAAGAATGCCGTCCTCGAGTGCCGCGGTCGCGACGCTTAGGTCATCGGGCTGTGCGCATGCCAGCGTGGCGCAGAAAGCGCACGCCATCAGCGCGCCGAACAGGAACCCGCGCGAATCCCAGTTCATGACCTCCGCAGGAGCGGTCGCAGGTAGTTGCCCGTATAACTCATCGCCAAATCCGCCACCTGTTCGGGTGTTCCAGCGCCGATAATCTCGCCTCCTCGTGCCCCGCCTTCCGGGCCCAGATCGATCATCCAGTCGGCACATTTAATCATCTCGAGATTATGCTCGATTACGATCAGCGTGTTACCGGCATCACGCAGTTTCATTAACACCTGCAGGAGCTTCTCGATATCGGCAAAGTGCAAACCGGTCGTCGGCTCATCGAGGATGTAGATAGTGCGGCCCGTCGCGCGTTTCGCAAGCTCGGTGGCCAGCTTCACCCTTTGCGCTTCGCCGCCTGAGAGAGTGGTCCCGGCCTGGCCGAGCCGGAGATAGCCCAGGCCCACGTCGAGCAGCGCGATCAGCTTGTCGGCCACCGATGGGACGTTGCGAAAAAAACGCGCAGCTTCGTCGACTGTGAGATTCAGGACGTCCGCAATATTTTTGCCTTTGTATGTAATCTCAAGCGTTTCGCGGTTGTAACGCTGGCCGCGGCAAACCTCACACTCGACGTAGACGTCGGGCAAAAAGTGCATCTCGATTTTGATGAGACCGCCGCCTTCGCAATTTTCACAGCGCCCGCCTTTAACATTGAAGCTAAACCGTCCCGCGTCGTAGCCGCGCACCCGCGCGGCGGGTAGTTGGCTAAACATTTCCCGGATGGGAGTGAAAGCGCCGGTGTAGGTAATCGGATTTGAGCGCGGCGTCCGTCCGATCGCGGTCTGATCGATCACAATTGCTTTGTCGAGCTGATCGAGTCCGTCGAGCCGGCGGTAGGCTCCCGGTTTCTCCTTTGAGTTGTAAAAATGGCGAAAGAGCGCCCGGCGCAAGGTATCGTCTATCAATGTCGATTTCCCGCTTCCTGATACGCCGGTCACGCAGGTGAAGCAGCCAATGGGAAACGCCG
>JACCXL010000320.1 GCA_013697015.1 Chthoniobacterales bacterium
ACACGATCGAATCGAGCCGGCTGATCTCAGAACGCGCGATGTCGATCGATTCCTGCAGCGGCTCGCGCGTCGCCGTCTCCAATTTCTTCGCCTGCCGTTCCATGAGCTGGAGATGGATATGAAGCGAATTCAACGGATTGCCGATCTCGTGCGCGACGCCCGCCGCAAGCAGCGTGAGCGCATTCAGCCGCTCCGATTCGATTGTTTTTTCCGTCGAGCGGCGGCTCTCGGTGATATCGCGCAGGATCATCGCATGCCCGGCCGGCTGCTGGCCAATCTCCGGCATGGAAGCAACGTCTGCCTTCCGCGGCTCGATCATCAACGGGACGATGTAGAAATTAATGAAACGGTTTGCGGGATAGAAGATTTCCATGTCCCGGCTGACAGCGCCTTCCGCGCGCGAAAGAGCTGACCAATCAAGTCCCGGCACGCGTTCGTCGAGGCGCTTTCCGATGGAACCTTCATTTTCAAAACCGAACATTTCGCACGCTGCATCATTGACGTAGGTGATCCGACCCGTCGCATCGGTCACGATGATGCCTTCCTGAATGGCATTGAAGACGGTCTCGATGAGCCCCTTCTCCTGAGCCAGGCGCAGCAGATAATTCTGCACTTCATCCGGCCCGATCCGGCCCAGTCGCTCGATCAGTTTGTCGAGGAAGCCCGATTTCATCGCGCGCAATCTAAGGCGACGATAATAAAGTCGCCAATTGCGGAGCCGTTCTGATCTGGGGAGCGCAGGCTGCCAGCCTGCAGTTGCCGGCAGCTTGCCGGCAAGACTCACGCACGTGTCTAGCTGGCAGCCCGCGCTCCCCGGAAGCCAGTAGCACGCGTGGTACACGAACAAGGCGGGACCCAGAGTGATCCCGCCTTTTCGAAACCATTCCGCGCCGCTCAGTGCACCGGCTGGCGCTCGGCGCGCTCTTCGCGGCGCGCTCCATCGCCGGTCTCTGCGCCGCCTTCTCCGCCCCCCGCGCCGTCCGCTTCCGCGTGTTCTTTGAGCGCCGCTCTGCGGCTCAATTTCACGCGGCCTTTGTCATCAATGCCGATGCACTTGACCCAAATCATCTCGCCGATCTTCGCCACGTCTTCAGTGCGCTTGACTCGGAAATCAGCGAGCTCCGAAATGTGGACGAGCCCGTCCTTGCCGGGGAAGACTTCGACGAAGGCGCCGAACTCTTTGATCGAAACAACCTTGCCGTGATACGTCTGGCCGATCTCGATCTCGCGCGACATGCCGCCGATGATTTCCTTCGCGCGCGCCATGCTTTCGGGGCTGGTGGCGTAGATGTGCACGGAACCATCGTCTTCAATGTTAATTTCCGCGCCGGTCTCCGCGACGATGCCCTTGATCGTCTTGCCGCCGGGACCGATGAGCGCGCCAATCTTCTCCGGATTGATTTTGATCGTCTCGATTCGTGGCGCGTACTTACTCAAATCGGCGCGCGGTTTGTCGAGCGCCTGCGCCATAAGGCCGAGGATTTTTGTGCGCGCTTCTTTCGTGCGCATCGTCGCTTCGGCCATGATTTTGTGGCTGACGCCCGGGAGCTTAAGATCAAGCTGGAATCCGGTGATGCCTGCTTCCGTTCCGCAAACTTTGTAATCCATGTCTCCGAAATGATCTTCGGAGCCGATGATATCGGTCAGGAGTTCGTAGCGCTTCATCTGCCCGTCCTCGCCCTTTTCCGTGACGAGGCCGACGCTGATTCCGGCGACTGGCGTCTTGATCGGAACGCCGGCATCCATGAGCGCGAGCATTCCACCGCACACACTGGCCATCGAGCTCGAGCCGTTTGACTCCATGATCTCGCTCGTGATGCGAACCGCGTAGCGGAAATTATCGGGGCCGGGAACAACGGGCTCGAGCGAACGCTCGGCCAGCGCACCATGACCAATCTCGCGGCGGCTGGCACCGCCGGTGCGTCCGGTTTCGCCGACGCTGAAGGGCGGGAAGCTATAATGAAGGAGAAAGCTTTTTGAAGTTTCGCCACCGCCGTAGGCGTCAATGTTCTGCGCCTCTTCGATCGGCGCGAGGGTGACGAGCGCGAGTGCTTGCGTTTCGCCACGCTGGAAAATCGCGGAGCCATGGGCGCGGGGGAGCACGCCGACTTCGCATGTAATCGGGCGCAGATCCTGATAGCCGCGGCCGTCCATGCGCTTCTGCTTATCGAGCACGCTGATGCGGAAGGCTTTCTTCTGCACGTAGTCGAACGCCTGCGAGATCGCGAACTTGTCGGCACTCGGGAACTTCTCCAGCACGGCGGTTTTCACTTCCTCGTTCAACGCGTTCACCGCTTTGCTGCGGTCGACTTTCTTCTCGTTGTAGAGCGCGCTTTCGATGCGATCGCCTGCCACTTGATAGGCCACTTCAAGGATTTCTTGATTGACCGTCATCAACGGCATTTCGCGTTTCGGTTTGCCCACCTGCGCCGCGAGCTCCTTTTGGATGCGGATCATTTCCTTGGCGTGTCCGTGGGCGAATTCGAGCGACTTGATGAAATCCGCTTCCGGCAATTCGTGCGCCGCACCTTCGATCATGATGACGTCGTTTTCGGTGCCAACGTAAACGAGATCGAGATCGCTTTCGTTCCGCTGCTCGTGCGTCGGATTGGCGATGAACTCGCCATTCACTCGTCCGACGCGGACCGCGCCGACGGGCCCGGCGAATGGAATGTCGGAAACCGTCAGCGCCGCAGAGGCGCCGTTGATCGCGAGGATGTCGGGATCATTCTGTCCATC
>JACCXL010000341.1 GCA_013697015.1 Chthoniobacterales bacterium
TACGCGGCATCGGCGCCGGCAAAGTCATTACGATCGCCGCCGATGACGTCACCGTTTCTGGCCTCCGAATCACGGGCTCGGGATTGGACTTGATGCAAGACGACGCCGCGATTTTCGTCACCGCCAATCGCGCGACCATCGAGAAGAACGTCATCGCCAATTCGCTGCACGGAATCTATCTCAAGAAAATCTCGGGCGCGCGCATTCTCGAGAACCGGATTGAAGGCAAAACAACGATCGCGGCTTCGACCGAACCGATCGAAAAAGGCATCGGCCAAAGCGCCGAGAACTGCGACACCACGCTCGTGGCGAACCGGCGCGGCAATGGAATTCACCAGTGGAGTTGCGAAGGTAACTTGATTCGCGGCAACGACATTAGCGAGACGCGCGACGGGATTTATTTTTCCTTTACTAACAACTCGCGGGTCGAAAACAACGTCGTTCACCACGTCCGCTACGGGCTGCACTACATGTATTCCGACGGCAACGTTTTCGAGAACAACACCTTCACCGAAAACGCGGCCGGCGCCGCGATCATGTTTTCGAAGGACCTGACCGTTCGCGGCAATCGGTTCATCAGCAATCGTGGTCTGCGCGCCTACGGCTTGATCTTTCAATCAACCGACAACAGCCGGCTCGAGCAAAACGAGATTTCGCAAAACGCGGTCGGACTCTCCTTCAATCAATGCATCGGAAATCGCGTCACGGGCAACACGGTCCGCGGAAATTACATCGGACTGAAATTCGGCTCAAACTCGGACGAGAACCAGTTCACCGAAAACGTTTTCACGCGCAATCTGCACCCGGTTGAAACCGGCCTGGCCGAAGGCGATGGCAACAAGTGGGCGGTTAAGGGTGTCGGGAATTTTTGGGACAACGGAGCTGAGATTGATCTGAACCGCGACGGCATCGGCGACCTGCCCCACCGCGAGATCGATCTCTTTGGAATTTTGCGCCGTGATTTCCCCGCGGTCGCCTTTCTCTCCGACAGTCCCGCCGTGAAGCTGCTGCGCTTCGCGAACGGGCGAGCGGCCATTCCGGGCGTCAGCTCGATCGACGATCCATCGCCGCTGACCTCGGAGTTCTGGAAACTCCGCGCGCAACGCACGGCGCGCACCACGATTGCCAAATCAAAATGATCGAGGCCGACAGTCTGGAGAAAAGCTACGGGAAGAAGAAGGTCCTGCGCGGAATCTCATTTCGAGCTGAACCGAGCACGATCACATTGTTCGTTGGCCCAAACGGCGCGGGCAAAAGCACGACCGTGAAAGTGCTCGCGGGCTTGATCCGAGCGAACGGTGGAGTGGCGCGCGTAAACGGCTTTGACGTCGTGAGCGAACGAATCGAAGCACAACGCTCTCTCGCCTACCTGTCGCAGAGTCCAAGTTTTCATCCGCGACTCACCTGTCTCGAAGTGCTCCGCTTTTACGCGGGCTTGCGCGGTGTCGCGAAGGCCCGTTGCGAATCGATGCTTGAGCTGACGGGGCTGACTGAAGTCGCGCGCCTGCGGACTGGAAAGCTTTCCGGGGGAATGCGCCAGCGGCTTGGACTCGCTTTACTACTCCTGGCCGATGCGCCCGTCCTGCTCCTCGACGAGCCGGGACTCAGCCTCGATCCGGCGTGGCGAAAGCGGCTTCAGGAAACTCTGCACTTCGAGGCGCAACGCGGAAAGACCGTGCTCGTAACGACACATTTAATCGCGGAATGGAACAATGTCGCCGATCGCTGCCTGCTTTGCCGCGACGGCGAGATCGAACGCGAGCTGGATCCCACCGATCTCCCTCATAACTTCGACGCTGGTATCGTTCCGGGTAGCGCACGCGTCCCGCGTGCTGGTTTCGGTGTCTCACCGAAACAGGCTTTAGATCAAGCGCAGCTCTTGCGGAAGACGGAAAAGTTCGCGAACGCGAGGACGCCTCCGCCAACACGCGAGACGCGTGCGCTACCCCGATGAATGTGCTTGGCGCACAATTCAATTCGGCGGGGATGAGTATCCCGCGTGCGCTGTTGGGACGCGAATTCCGCGCCGCGCTGATCAATCGCTACTTCCAGGTCTTCTGCGCGCTCTCTTTGCTAGGCGGAGTCACGGCGAGTCTGTTCAGTGAAGATGCGAACGCGGCTGGCTTTCTCGTTCTCCAAATCGCGCTCTACTTCGTCTCTCTTTTCGCACTTCTCGCGGGCGTGAGCAGCGCGCAAGGCGAGCGGGAAGAATGGCAGCTTCTCTTCACCCAGCCAGTTCCTCGGACGGCTTACGTGATCGGAAAGTTCCTGGCGCTCTTCTCCATCTTCGGCGCGGTGCTTCTCCTGCTTTTTCTGCCGGCGCTCATTTCCGGTTCGGCGCCTCGCAGCCTCGCGTTGCTCTACCTGCAAACGCTGCTTCTCGCCGCGGCATTTCTGTCGTTAGGCTTGGCCGCCGGATTCCTCGCGCACGATCGCGCGCAGGCCATCATCATTGGCGTAAGCGCGTGGCTGGTGCTGCTTGTGGGCGTTGATCTCATCGCACTTTTCGCTGCTCGCTGGCCGGTTTTCCAAAACTGGCCCGACGTTTGGGTCGCCGTATTGATGCTGAATCCGCTCGACTCGTTCCGGATCGAAGCGCTCTTCGCCTTGCAACAAATTCCCGCCGAAGCGGCAAACAAAACGCCGCTGGCGAACTGGTGGATTGAGCATGCCGCGGCGTGGTTTGCGCTGATCTCGATCTTCTGGTCCGCCGCGCTCATCACGATCGCCGGCTGGCGCCTGAACCGCTGGGAGGAATAGATGCCGAAGTTCAAGACACTCGACGTTCGGCCGATCCTCGCGCGCGGCTCTGATCCGTTTTCGAAAATCCGCGCCACGATCGACGAATTGCAGCCAGGCGAAGGATTATCGGTCCTTGCTCCGTTTCTTCCTTCTCCGCTCATCGAAAAGCTCGGCAGCGAGGGTTTCCAGTCGCGAGTCGAGCGACAACTCGGGGGAACCTGGGTGACACACTTTTGGCGGGACGAGTAGGAAACGCCCGATTACCCTCCGCCCATGGCGCTGGAGCGGGCTAAATTCAGGCAGGCGGTCATCGAGAATACGCTGCGCAGTTGCCAGCTGTTCCTTGGCCTGCCCGCAGCTGATATTCTCGCGATCACGGCCTTCGCGGTCTCGAAAACTCTCGCGAAAGGCGAATACCTGTTCCGCGAAGGTGCGCGCTCGGAAGGCTTCTACATTGTGCAACGCGGCGCGATCAACGTGCACCGCGTGAGCGCGGCGGGAAAAGAACAGGTCATTCATCTCTTCCGGCCGATTGAATCATTCGCCGAGGCGACGCTTGCGACCGAGAGCGGTTATCCGGCGGACGCGCGCGCGACGGACGAGAGCACCGTTCTCCTCATTCCGAAACGGGAGTTCATCGATCTGCTGCGACGCCGCCCCGAGCTGGCGCTGCGAATGCTCGGCTCGATGAGCCAGCATCTGCGCGTGCTGGTGGGTTTGCTCGACGATCTCACATTGAAAGATATGGAGACGCGGCTGGCGAATTGGCTCTTGAAGCGCTCTCCGCGTCCGCTGCCAAAGGGGCCGGTTGTGATCCAACTCGATCGCACAAAACGCGTGCTCGCTGCGGAAATGGGCACGACCAGCGAAACGCTTTCGCGGACGCTCGCAAAATTCCGCGATCAAAAGCTGCTTCGCGTGAAAGGTAACACAATCACCCTAACGAAACCGCGCGACCTGCAACAACTATTACAGAGCAATCTCGGCGAGTTGTAGTTTCCTATTGGGCAGCGCCTCAACGGCGTCGCGTTTCAGTACAACGATTATCCGCTCACCGCGAAAGTCGGACAGCGCGTGCGGCTCTATGTTGTCAACGCCGGGCCGAATCTCGCGAGCGCATTCCACATTATCGGCGGAATGTTCGCCGCGGTTTATCCCGATGGCGACGCGAAGCACGCGCTCACCGGCGTTTCCACCTATCCGATCTCACCGGGCCAGGGCGTGGTGCTGGATGCGATCATGCCGCAGCCGGGCAAATATCCATTCGTCGATCACAGCATGCGCGCCATGACGATCGGCGCCGCAGGAG
>JACCXL010000359.1 GCA_013697015.1 Chthoniobacterales bacterium
GTTCAGTACATTTGTGAAGATCCCCTGACGGAAGGCGCCGCGTGGCGTCGATCTCGCGGATTCAACGGAGACGACTTTCTGGCGCCGTTGCCAGATCATTTGCACGCCGAGGAAAATCAGGTACGCGCCCCCCGCGAATTTCAGGCCTGTAAACGCCCAAGCCGTCGTGGCAAGAAAGGCGGACAAGCCGAGCGCTGCCGCACTCGTATGGATAAGACTGCCGACTCCGATTCCGAGGGCCGAGGCGATGCCGGAGCGGCGACCGTGGGCGATGCTGCGGCCAAGGATAAAGGCAGTGTCGGGACCGGGGGTCAGATTGAGAAGCACGCCCGTCGCGAGAAAGAGTGCGAAGTTATGGATGCCTAACATTCCGATTCACCTTGATCGGTTGAACGCGCGTTTGCTGCCTTTAGTTTGGAGCAGAACGGATTTCTCTTCGCCTTTTGTGAGCGGCGCAAACATTCATGTTCGTTCCGCTTGAACGACAACGCGCATCCCGTCGGTCGAGATGACCCGCACTGGCGTCTGCGCGGCGATGAACTCACCAGCTGTGACTACATCGACGACTTGGCCGGCGAAATTCGCTTTGCCACTCGGTCTGAGGGTTGTCAGCGAAATTCCAGTCGCGCCTTCTCGGGCGGAACTTGCGCTTGAGAATTGGCGGCGCGGGCCAGCGATGGAAGGCCCCGGCGGGTTGCTGGTCGCGAGCACGAAGCGGCGGTAGATGCTCGTGTGCGGCAGTAATCGAGCGAGGATCGCGATGATACCCGCCGCCGCTGCGCTTGCGGCCACGAGGTTGAACAGGGGAGTGGCGAGCATTCCCCCAGTCGGAAGGAATCTTTGGTCTGGATAGCGATCAATCATCGCCCAGAAAAGAGAACCTAGAATGAGAAAGACGCCGACAACGCCAAACACGATCGTGGAATGAGCGAAGAAGAGAATCTCAATCACCACAAGCACAACGCCAAGCGCGAAGAGCACGACGACTTCCCATCCGGCCAGCCCCGCAAGGTAATGGCCGAGGAAGAAAAGGGCGAAGCAGAGCGCGGAGATAAATCCGGGCACGGTCGCGCCCGGAATTTTGAATTCCAGATACGCGCCGATGAGTCCGCCCAGCAAAAGAAATGGCGCAAGCTTCGTGATCCAGAACGCCAGTTGCTCAAACCCGCTCGGCTGGATTGTGATGGGCCTGCCTGACAGAGCCGTTTTCCTCAGCAGATCGGTCGTGGAATCGACAATTCCCTCTGCGAGGAGCGGCTTCCCATCAAAGTTTTGCGTGGCCTCCTGCGCGTTTAATGTGAGCAGCGAACCCTTCGCGTGAACGAGGGCGGGACCGATTTTCACCTCCTTGTTTTTGTCCATGAAGGCTTCGCCCAGGTCAGGATTGTGACCGTTTCGAATCGCAGTTCCGCGGATGAGCGCGGACCAATACGAAATCGTCTTCTCTCGCTGTGTGACGGGAAGATCCTCGCCGGTGGAGAGGAGAGGAGCCGCTGCTCCGATCGCGCTAACAGGCGCCATAAAAATGTGCTGCGTTGCCAATGCGATCAATGCCCCGGCCGACCCGGCGTTTGTGTTGACGAACGTGTAGGTTGGAATTGTCGCGTGGTTCAGCGCAGTGACGATTTCTTCCGCTGAGTCGAGCTGACCGCCAAACGTGTTCATCTCGAAAACGATGGCTGTCGCGCCCGCATTTTCCGCCCTCTTGAGGGCGCGTCGCAAAAAGAGAAGGAGCGGAGGTGAAACTTCTCCCTGCAAAGGGACGATCGCAATATCCCCTTTGCGCAATGGCTCTTTCAATTCCGCAGCCGCACTATGGAGCGAAAGAAAAACAGCGATGAAAATACAGATGACTGTTCTCGTGCCGTTCAATCTGCCATAGCTTCCGGAACGCAATTGCATACATAAATTTGACATCGCTCGCTCGTCGGAACGAGACAAATCAACAACACGCATGGGCAATATTCCGGCCGAGAACATTCAGGAGATTGCGGCAGCGAACGACATCGTGGATGTGATCGGATCCTATTTCCCCCTCAAACGCGCGGGCGCGAATTTCAGGGCTCTCTGCCCATTTCATCAGGAGAAGACACCGTCGTTCCACGTCAGCCCGCAGCGGCAAAGCTTTCACTGTTTCGGCTGTGGTGCCGGCGGCAGCGTCTTCCGTTTCGTGATGAATTACGAACATCTCGATTTCCCTGCCGCCGTGCGAAAGCTGGCAGCGCGAGCGGGCGTGGCGGTGATTGAGGATCGCTCTGGCAGCGCCAACAGCGGCGAGCACGAGACCCGGCGTATGCTTTTGGAGCTGCACGCGGAAGCAGCCGAGTGGTTCCACCGCAATCTGACACGGGAGAGCTTTGGCGCGCCCGCGCGGGAGTATCTGAAGGCGCGCGGAATCGATTCCAGAGTCGCGACTGACTGGCAGATCGGCTATGCGCCTGAGAGCTGGGATGCCTTCCTCAAGTGGGCGCTCGAACGCGGCTACGAGCGGACCCAAATCGCGCAGAGCGGCTTGGTTAAGCCACGCGAAGAGGAGCGGCCAGGCGGCGAGGTTTACGATCGTTTCCGCGGCCGCGTCATGTTTCCCATCTGTAACGACGTCGGCGAAGTGATCGCTTTCAGCGGGCGCGTGTTGAATAACGAGCGTGAGACCGCGAAGTATCTGAACTCGCCGGAAACGGCGTTGTTCCGAAAGGGCAACGTGCTGTTCGGAATCCACAAGACAAAGCGGGCGTTGATCGAGGCGAACTCCGCAATTGTCTGCGAGGGTCAGCTCGATCTCATCACCGTGTTCGAGGCGGGAATCGGCAACGTGGTCGCTCCGCAAGGGACCGCCTTTACCGAGCAGCAGGCCCGGATTCTGAAGCGCTTCGTGAACGAAGTGATCCTC
>JACCXL010000366.1 GCA_013697015.1 Chthoniobacterales bacterium
GTCCTCCGGTGCGCGCCGCCGGCGGCGCTGCCCGTTCTCAGCGGGAGCTTCTTTATAGACCTCCTTAAAAATTTTCGCGATCATCGGTCCGGCCGAGGAGCCGCCGTGCACCTTGCTCCCAACATCGCCTTCGTAAAGCGCGGCGAAAGCGTACTGCGGCTTGGCCGAAGGCAGGAAGCCCGCGAACCAGGCAGCGGTTTTCTCTTTGCTTTTCGGTCCCCATTGAGCCGTGCCGGTTTTACCTGCGACCTCGACTGTTTCCAAACTCGCCTGATGAGCGGTGCCGGCGGGACTATTCACGACATCGACCATTCCGACGTGGATCTGCTCGAGCGTGCTGCGAGAGGCGTCCAGGGTCCGTTTCTCACGCACGGGATAAGCCGTGACAATTTGATTATCGATCGCCTGTACCTGCTGCACGAGACGCGTCTGATAAAATGTTCCGCCATTCGCAATTACGCCCATCGCCTGAGCCATTTGCAATGGCGTCACCTGCGTATCGCCCTGTCCGATGGAAAGATTCGCGATGTCGCCATTGAGCAACTTGCGGCCATGCGTGGACTTCATGTATTGGTCGTTAGGCAAACGACCGTCCACCTCGCCTCGGAGCGGGATGCCGGATTTTGTTCCAAATCCCAGCTTCTGCGCCCACGTCAAAATCGGCTCCGCGCCCGTCTTGATGCCGACTTGATAGAACCATGTGTCGCAGGATTCCGTGAGCGCCTGGACAAAATTGAGCGCGCCTCGATCTGTCTTCTTCCAGTTGTGGAAAGTGACATTGCCGACCTGGAGAGCAGGGACGCACTGGAATTCATCGCTCGCGGTCACGGCCCCGCTCTCCAAAGCTGCCATTCCCACCGCCACCTTGAAGGTGGAGCCCGGCGGATAGGAGGAACGAAAAGCGCGAGGCAGAAGCGGGATGTCCGGATCGTCCTGCAGGGTTTTGAATTTCTCGGCCGAGATGTTCGGGATAAAGACATTCGGGTTGTAGCTCGGCCAGGAGGCCATCGCGAGAACATCGCCGTTGTTCGGATCGAGAATCACGATGGCGCCCTTCTTCGCTTTTGCCTCGAGCGCCTTCTCCGCCATTTCCTGCAGACGCAGATCGATCGTGGTTACAACCGTGTAACCCGGGACGGGAGGCGTGACGATCTTCTCCGAAGTCTTCCGACCGTCCTTGTCGAACGTTATCTTATATTGGCCATGCTGACCCGTAAGCATGGCGTTGAATGTTTGCTCGAGGCCCTCCCGGCCTTCCGTTTCGGGCCAGAGCACTTCGTGATTATCGATTACGCCGTCGGGGTTTCGGCCCGTTTTGCCGCTGTAACCGATGATCTGGCCGGCCGTCTTCCCGTTCGGATACGTTCGAATGTAAATCGGTCGCAACATGAGCTCCTTCGGCAGCTTTTCTTTGAGCTCGTCGCGTTGCGTCTCGGTGAGATTTTGTGCGATCTCGAGCGGCAGGATGCCGCGATTGTGATAATGGCGCAGGATCAGCTCGTCGGAAATCGTCAACGAACGAGTTAACCGTTTCTCCGCGAGCTGGATTCTTTCGCGGGCGTAACTGAGCGCCTGCGCGTCGGAAAATTCCAGCGGAGTCGGGAACACGATCGCCAGGTTGTAACTCAGCTTGTTTTGCGCAAGCGGGACGCCGTTCCGATCCGTGATTTCACCGCGCGGCGCGGGAATGTCGAGCACGTAGGCGCGGGCGAGCTTCTGGGTTTCATAGGTCGGGATGATCGCCTCCTCCACTGGGCTGGCCGTGCCCTCCGGCGCGGGGCGCGCTTCCTGCGCCAAACCTGTTTTCTGCAAAAACCATCCCAACGTGAGAATGGCAAGGCAGAGTCGGACTGATATCACCGGCATGAGATTGGATAAAGTGAACCAGCAGGCAAGGAGCTTCGCAACCGCCCGCCGTCAATGGCGTTCCAGAAACCGATGCACATCTTCAGCCAGCTTTGACCCGATGCCTTCGGTCGCAGCGATTTCTTCGACCGATGCCTTCCGCAGTCGACTGACCGAACCGAATCGACGCAGGAGCAGGTTCTTGCGGTTTTGACTCACTCCCGGGCAGTCGTCGAGGACGCTTTCTCCAATGCGCTTCTTCATGAGCAACTGATGATACGTGTTCGCGAATCGGTGTGCCTCATCGCGAATCCTCTGCAACAGGCGAAGCGCGCCGGAGTCCGGTGGCAGTTGCAGCGGCATCGCACGTCCCGGTCGGTAAATTTCCTCGAACTCTTTCGCGAGTCCGATGATGGGAAGATCGTGTAACCCGAGCCGTTGCAGCTCGCGACAAGCCGACGAAAGCTGGCCTTTCCCGCCATCGACGATGATCAAGTCCGGGAGCCGCACGTACTGAGTGGGGCGTCCTCCACTGTCATCCCGAACCGGCGAAGCACGGAGAGGGACCCCGCGGGCATCGCTCGAGGTCGATTCCGATACGGTGTCCGCACGTAGTTTGCGAGGTCCCTCTCCCGCGGTCGCGGAATCGGGATGACAAGGTGAAAAGCGCTCCAGCGCCTCCGCCGGATTTTCCTGCGAAAATTCCGCTATGTCCGGATTCGCATTGCGAGCTTCCAGCAAAACCCTCGAGTAACGTCGCCGCACGACCTCGGCCATGCTCGCAAAATCATCCTGCCCGGCGACCGTGCGAATGCGATAGCGACGGTAGTTGTCTCTGTCCGCCACCCCGTTGCGGAAGCAGACCATCGATGCCACCACGTGCGTTGTGGAAATATTCGAAATGTCGAAGCATTCCATTACTCTGGGCGGGCGCGGCAGCTGCAAAGCTTCGCCCAAACCATGCACGTCGTTCAGTGGATCGATCGTGCTGGGCAGGCTGTGGCGCGTAAAGCGTCGCGTCGGCTTCGTTGTTCGCCGGAGATCTTCGAGCATGTTGCGCAATTCCGCGGCTTTCTCGAAATCGAGCTTCTCCGCCGCTTTGCGCATCTCGTCTTCCAAAGCGCCGATCATTTCCCGCGAATGTCCCTCCAGAAATTCGGAGGCTTGATCCACCCGCTCCTGATATTGTTCCGCAGTAATTTCGCTCAACCGCGTTGGCACCTGATAGGTGGCGGATTTTAGCTCGCGCTCGGTCGGTGCGCCGCGACCAAACGTGAGCACGCCAAATCTTTTGCGCATGAAATTCAATGTCTGCCGCAGGGCCCCAGCATGCGCGTAGGGGCCGAAGTAGCGGGCGCCATCGTCTTTCTTGAAGCGCGCCAGACGGAAGCGCGGCCACTCTTCCGTCGGATCGACTTTGACCACCAGGAACCGTTTGTCGTCACGGAATGAGATATTGTAGCGCGGCCGGAATTCCTTAATCAGTTTTCCCTCGAGCAGCAGTGATTCCGCTTCGCTCTGCACGGTGTGAGTCTCAAAATCCCAGACGGCCCCGAGCATGGCGCGCGTTTTCAGGTCAGCCTGCGCAAGCTTTGATGGCATGAAATACGAGCCGACGCGCTTCCGGAGATCGCGCGCTTTGCCCACATAAATCACGCGGTTAAATCGATCGCGCATCAAGTACACACCCGGTTTGTGGGGCACCTCGTGCACCTTCTTATTTAAATCTGGCTTCTCTTTGGCGGGCACGTCCATGGGCGAGGCTCGCCGCAATTTTACGCCACAACGACGCGGAGAAAAATGCGTTCTCCGCACCGCGTGTTAACAGGTAATCGATGTGGGATGTCGCGATCGCCGGCGCCGGACCGGCCGGGTCAACCTGCGCCGCCTTTTGTGCGCAGAGCGGGTTGCGCACGCTCGTCTTGGAGCGGGAAGCTTTCCCGCGCGAGAAAGTGTGTGGAGATTGCCTCAACCCTTCCGTCTGGCCGGTGCTGCAGCGCCTCGATTTGAGCGCACGGGTGCGCGCTCTTCCGCACGGGCGACTCGATCGCATCGATTTCGTCTCCGCGCGCGGCCGCATCCTGTCCGTTGCGCTGCCGGCCGGCGAGCGTTCTGAAATTGCGGTCAAGCGTAGCCTTTTTGATCAACTCCTTCTCACGCGCGCGCGCGAACTCGGCGTCAGCGTGTGCGAGGCCACGACCGTTACGTCTGTGGCTAAAATCGAGGATCCGCAGCATGGCTGGGAAATTACTTCCGGAGATAAGACCTGGCAGGCGCATGTCCTCGTCGCGGCGGATGGACGAAATTCCAGCGTGGCACGTTTTTGCCGCTTGTTGCCGCGAGTGGCGAAAGATCGGGTCGCTCTGCAGACACATCTTCCCCTGCCGCAGGATTTTGGTCACCGCGTCGTGCTGCAATTCGTCCGCGAAGGTTACTCCGGGCAGGCGCCGGTCGATGATCATTCACTCAACGTTTGCCTCGTCGCTCGCCCCGATCGAATGCCGGGATTGCGTCGCTGGGCCGAGGAACGCTTTCAGGTGGCACACGATCATCCGTGGCGCACGATAACTCCTCTGACGCGAGCGCCCATCCCGGCCGGCCACAATCAATTATTCCTGATCGGAGATGCCGCACGCGTGGTGGAGCCTTTTACAGGCGAGGGAATCTATTACGCGTTGCGCTCCGCCGAGCTCGCGGCGGCGCAGATCATTGGCGCCGCAAAAAACGGGACAGAATTGTCGCCGCAGCGATTTACCGCAGCGAATGCGCGGCTTTATCGGGGCCGCTTGTGGCTGAATCGTCTGGCGCGAGCAGCGGTCCTGCATCCTGTGGCCGCCTCAGCGTTCTTCCCAATCGGCGCGCTGCAACCTGCGCTTCTGCGCTATCTCACCGGAAAAATCGTTCGTTAGGCAGTGCGCTCACCGTTGCGTAAGCGGCAAGCCTTTACTGTATTCGCCATCAACATGGCAATTGTCATCGGTCCGACGCCGCCCGGGACCGGAGTGATCGCGGAAGCTTTCTCCGCTACCTCCTCGAAGGCAACATCACCGACCAGCCGGTAACCGCGAGACGCATTTGCGTCGTCGATCCGGTTGATTCCGACATCGACGACCACCGCGCCGTCCCGCACGTGTTCGCCGCGGACGAACTGGGCGCGTCCGATAGCCGCGATCAAAATATCAGCGGAGCGCGTAATCGCGACCAGATCGCGGCTCTGCGAATGTACCACCGTGACGGTCGCGTCGGCTGCCGCGCCTTTCTGCATCAGGAGTAATGCGAGCGGTTTTCCGACGATCATGCTGCGACCGAGCACCACGACGTGAGAGCCGCGCACGACGATACCCGCTTCTGCGAGAAGGCGCTGACAACCCAAGGGCGTGCAGGGCACAAACCCCGTCGGATCGCCCAGCGCCAGCTTCGCGACATTCAGGGGGTGGAAACCATCTACGTCCTTCTCCGGGTCGAGCGCGCGAATGATCGCCGCTTCGTCGATGTGACCAGGCGGTGGCGATTGCACCAGGATCCCATGGATCGCGCGGTCCCGATTCAGTTCGTCCACACATCCGAGTAGTTCGCGCTGCGTCGTCGCCGCGGGCAATTCCAGTTTGACGGAATGCAGCCCGAGCTCGCGGCACATCTTGTCTTTGGAGCGAACGTAGGATCGCGAAGCTGGATCTTCGCCGACGAGGACAACCGCAAGTCCCGGGGTTAGGCCACGCGTCTTCAGCTCGGCGATTTCACTCCGCAGCCCGGCATAGACCGACTCCGCGGTGGCGCGGCCATCGATTATTTTTGCCATCTCAACCGGGAGTTCATCGCATTTTTACTAAGCTCATCATCATTTTCTGCAACCGCAGCCTCTCGTGTTCAAACTCCTCGTCAGTGGCCGTCTCGGCCACGCGATGAGGTGGTCCAAAAATGAGACGAACGGTTGAAAACGGCCGCGGCAAAATAAAACGGTCCCAGCTGCGGAGCCGCCAGCAGCTGGAATACTCCATATTCATCGGAATGACCGCGCAGCCGGATTTCTGCGCAAGAAAAACAATGCCGGCTCCGAGTTCGTAACATGGCCCACGCGGCCCGTCAGGCGTGATAACAACGTCCCGGCCGACCGCGAGAACTTCGGCCAGCTGCAAAATCGCAGTCGCGCCCATGCGCGAACTGGAACCGCGCACCACATCGAACCCGAAGCGATGCACCACATCCGCGAGCAATGCGCCGTCGCGGCTGGCACTGATCAAGGCGGCGCCGTCTCGCTGCGGCAGATAACGACGAAGGGCGAAAGGCAGAAGCAGCAGACGATTGTGCCAGAGAGCGCCGATGTAAGGCACTTCACGCGGAACAGCGACGAGACCCGGGCGATCCTCGATTCGAAAACGCAAAGTGCGCGCCCAAACTTGCAGGAGCGCGAACCCGAAGGCAATCAGCCAACGCGCGCGCCAGCCTTCGATCTTCAATTCGGTCGCGCGGAAGTTTGCTCCGCGTCATTCTGCCAGCGATAAGCACGCGGATTTGGCAGGCCGAGTTGATCGAGAATGCGCCAAACGACGGTATCGGCGATTTCCACGGCCGTCTGCGGCCGGCTGTAGAAGGACGGAATCGCCGGCAATACGATCGCGCCCGCTTCCAGCAGCGTGACGACGTTGCGAGCGTGAATCAGGTTCCAGGGTGTCTCGCGCGGGACAACGATGAGCCTGCGCCGTTCTTTGAGAAAGACGTCCGCGGCGCGCAGCAGCGCGCTATCTCCCGAGCCGGTCGCGATCCGGCCCAGCGTGGACATCGAACAAGGAATCACCACCATGGCGTCAAAGCGCGCGGAGCCGCTCACGAAAGGGACATACAAATCGTTGTCGTCATGCTCGATCACATGCGCTGGGATGGCGAAATCCTCGCTTTCCTGCGTCGCCACTTGCTTCGCATGCCTGCTCATGACGAGGTGAACTTCGTTTGCTTTCGCATCAACCTGCGCCAGCAACCGCTGCAAATAAATGGTTCCGCTGGCCCCGGTCGCGGCGATCACGAGCTTCATCGCGTTCACCAAATCACAAATCCGCGTCGCGCACTACCGTTTCCGTCGCTGGTCCAGTTTGAATTTACGGTAACTGGGGCCATGAATAGCGATGGTCAAAAAACTTCTCCACACTCGCTACCGCGTCATTGATCTCGAGAAGACGGTTTCGTTTTACAAAGACGTCCTTGGATTACGGGAGATTCGCCGCCACACCTCAGGCCGTGGTTCACAGCTCGTGTTCTTAAAAGCTCCCGAGAGCGATGAGGAGATCGAGCTCTGCAAATTCGACCAGAGCGGACCAGTCGTGGTCGGACCTGATCTGATGCATCTCGCGTTCGAGGTCGATGACATGGAAGAATTTGCGCGCTCCGCCGCTGCGAAAGGCTATCCACTCTCCGATGGCCCGCACCCCAACGGGCGCGGCGGCGCGATTGCGTTCATCGATGCGCCGGAAGGGTACGAAGTCGAATTAATCCAACGCGGTCGCGATTCATAGCTCACCGCTTGCGTGACGGGCAGTGTTGCGGGTAATTCCTCGCCAATGCAACGCCGCCTGCGATCGGGTCTGCCATTGTTCGCCTGGGCGATGCTGCTGGCTTCGCCCCTCTGCGCCGACGCAAAAACCAAAACGCGCGCGCACGCCGTTCGTCCGACCGGCGTTCCCGACCCGATCGAGGAAGACTCCGATCTGGCGCCGAAGGCGGCCCGCATGGTGGAGCGCGAACCGAACGGCGCCCCCAAAACGCGCGCCATCGCCGTTCTCGTGCAAGACGCGCATTCGGGAGAGATTCTTTACGAGAAAAATGCGGATGCTCCGCGCGCCGCCGCCAGCACACAGAAGCTTCTGACGGCGCTGGTCGTCGCAGAGAGTGGGTTTCTCGATCAATCGGCGACAGTGCAACCGATCGATACGATGGCGGAGCCGGTCCGACTAAACATCAAACCGGGCGAGTCTTATCAGCGCATCGATCTTTTGCGGGCGCTGCTCGTGAAAAGCCCAAACGACGTCGCGCGTTGTCTGGCCCGCGATAATGCCGGCAGCCTCGAAGCCTTCGCCGAGCGCATGAACGAGAAAGCGCGCGCCCTTGGGGCAACACACTCGCATTTCCTGAATCCGAACGGCCTCCCGATTCCAGGCCAGTACTCGACCGCGCGCGATCTCTCCATCATCGCGCGGGCCGCTTACGCAAACCCGACCATTCGCTCGATCGTTTGCCTGCCGCAGCTCGTGTTCCGTTATGCGAACGGACGAACGCGTGAGCTGGAAAATACCAACAAAATCCTGAAACGGCTGCCTTACTGCAACGGAATGAAGACCGGTTACACGGAAGCTGCGGGCCATTGTTTGATCGCGAGTGGTGCGCGCCCGGGCCGCGACATTATCGTGGTGGTGCTGGGCGACAGTAAAGGCGGCGTGTGGCAGGATGCGTCGGCCTTGCTTTCGTGGGGATTAATGATGTAAATCCGCGCTCGCCGCGCCGGCGATGACCGATCCGTTTCAAGAGGGGCTGCAAGCGCTTCGCACCCAATCGCTGCATCGGACATTGCGCGAAGTCGGCGGCGCGCAAGGAGCTGAAATCGAGCTAGTCGGGGAACGCCTGGTCAATTTTGCCTCGAACGACTATCTCGGTCTCGCGAACGATGAGCGCCTGCGGGAAGCGGCCCGGAGAGCGATCGCGGAGTTTGGCGTGGGCGCTGGCTCATCGCGCCTGATCTGCGGCACGCAATCACCACATATGCGCCTCGAAGCTGCGCTGGCGCGTTGGAAACGGACACCGGCGGCGCTCTCTTTTAGCAGCGGTTACGCCGCGGCCGTCGGCATCCTCCC
>JACCXL010000372.1 GCA_013697015.1 Chthoniobacterales bacterium
CGCCTTAAGGAACCAGACTTCACCTACTTCATCTACCTTGTGGAGGACGACGAGACGCGGCTCCTTCGCGGCACAATCAGTTTGCGTGACTTCGTCATGGCGGAGGATGAGCAGCGCTTGGAAGAAATCATGAACCCTTACGCATCGACACTCGATCCACTGGAGCCCGCGGGCGTCGCGTCTTACCGTGTGCTGAACAGTCACATGGCAGCGCTGCCGGTGGTCGGGCGCGAGGGACAACTGCTCGGCATCGTGACAGTGGATGCGGCGGTGAAACGAGTGGCTCCGCCAAGCTGGGGTGCGCAAGCGCCCAAGATCTTCTCGTGAACGAGCCACCCGCACCGTCAGGTGTTGAACCTTTAGCCGCGGCCCAAGCCCCGGAGCCGATTCCACGACCCCGGATCGCGCGCGCCGCTTTGCGCCTGAACATCCGCGGCCGGAGCGTGCGCTTGCGCGGCTTGCGCTTGCCGCCCACAGGAATCTGGCGCTGGCTGGCCATCCTCGGTCCAGGATTGATCGCCAGCTCTGCCGGCAATGACGCTGGCGGCATCGCCACCTATAGCTCTACCGGCGCGCAGTATGGTTACGAGCTTATCTGGGTGATGCTACTGATCACGGTCTCTCTCTCCGTCGTGCAGGAGATGTGCGCGCGACTGGGGGCCGCGACCGGACGCGGCTTGCTTGATTTGATCCGCGAACGTTTCGGCATCGGCTGGGCCGTCTTTGCGGTGGGAGTGATTCTTATCGCCAACGGCGGGTTGATAGTGAGTGAATTCGTAGGTATCGGCGCGGCCATGGAGCTGTTAGGACTTAGTAAGTATCTCGTGGTGCCCGCAGCCGCGGCGCTCATCTTTTACCTGGTCGTAGTCGGTAACTACGGGCGGGTGGAGAAGATATTTCTCCTCATGACCCTGGTCTTCTTTGCTTATCCGGTGGCAGCCTTTATGGCCCATCCACATTGGGGCGAAGTAGCGCGCGGAGCCTTTATTCCCACGCTCCACAAAGACCCTGATTATATCTTCCTCCTCGTCGGGCTGATGGGCACGACCATCACTCCCTACATGCAACTCTTCCAGCAAAGCTCGGTCGTCGAGAGAGGCGGCGACCGGCGGCGTTACGGTCCGGAGCGTGTTGATGCTTATGCCGGCGCGATCTTCTCAAACCTGATGTCGATCTTCATGATCATCGCGACGGCGGCGACACTCCACGCAATCGGCAAGAACCATATCGAGACCGCGGCCGACGCGGCGCAAGCTCTCGAACCTGTGGCGGGTCATTTCGCC
The DNA here is from genome assembly GCA_013697015.1 of Chthoniobacterales bacterium. Classification (GTDB taxonomy): domain Bacteria; phylum Verrucomicrobiota; class Verrucomicrobiia; order Chthoniobacterales; family UBA10450; genus JACCXL01. Next base: position 1,284 of record JACCXL010000372.1, read on the forward strand.
GGACTGATCTTCGCGGTTGGCGTTCTCGGCGCTTCACTTTTGGCGGCGGCAGTCCTACCGCTGGCCACCAGCTATGCGGTGAGCGAAGCATTCGGTTTCTCGAAAGGCGTTGACCTGGACTTCCGGCGCGCGCCACTCTTCTTCACGCTCTTCACTGGGTTAGTGGTCTTCGGCGCCGCGGCTGCGCTTATCCCGCATCTGCCGGTCATCAAACTGCTCCTCTGGATTCAGGTGCTCAATGGCATCCTGCTGCCGATCATCCTGGTTTTCATCCTCCTACTGATCAACGATTCGCGCCTGACCGGAGAACTCAAGAACACGCGTTTCTACAACGTGCTTGGTTGGGCCACCTTCGCCATGATCACACTTGCGGTGTTAACGATGCTAACTTCGCAGTTGCTAGGAGTATTCGGAGTTAAACTTTTTGGCGGCGGATAGCTTAAAGCTTTAAGCTTCGCGCCTAACGAGAGGACCGCGCCTAATTGGGTATCGGGGCGGGATGCTTTTCATCTCCCGCGCCGCTCTTCACCGCGCCGCGCTCGGCGTCGGCCTCCAGAAGCGCGGAGTTGATCTTGAACCCGGCCTGCATGCCCTCGGCAGCGGCGGCGATGACGAGTTGCAATCCGCGGCTCGCATTACCGGCGACGAAGACGCCCGGCACGCACGTGGACGCGTCCTCGCCGCATTGCACGCAGCCATCGTCTTCGCAAAATTCACAGCCGAGCATCTCGGCGAGGTGCGAGCGCTGGTGCTGTCCGGGTGAGAAGAAGAGCGCGCGCCGGGCGTTCTCGCTGCCGTCCTGGAAAACAATGCGTTCGAGCTCGCTGCCTTTGCCCTCGAGGCGGGCGATCGCCGTCTTGATTACGTCCACTCCGTTGCGTTCGAGAAGATCGAGCGCCTCGCGGTCACACACCGCCCCGCCATTCGTGCAAAGAATAATGTCTTTGCTCCACAAGCGCAGTTCCAGCGCCAACTCCGCGGCGTCCTTGCTGCAACCCACCACCGCGATCGGCTGCCCGCGATGTTCCCACCCATCGCAGAAAGGACAGTTGTGCGCCGAGACGCCGTAGAATTGGCGGAAGTTTTCGATCTGCGGCAGCTCGTCCACGAGACCCGTGGCGAGCAAAAGCATCCGCGACGAAACCCGTTCCCCATCTTCGAGCACCGCCGCAAAGTGACCCTCAGCCCGCTCCACGTCCTGCACCCTGGCGTGTCGAAAGGCGATGGTCTCATACGGCGCGAGCTGTTCGCGGCCGATCTTCAGGAATTCCGCCGGCGAAGTGCCATCGCGCGTGAGATAGCCGTGCAATGCATGCGAGGCGGCGTTCCGCGGCTGCCCCGAATCGCACACGAGGACCCGGCGCAGACAGCGCCCCAGGATCAGCGCCGCGCTGAGCCCAGCCGGTCCGCCGCCGATGATGATCACATCGAGCAAACCCTCGTTCGTACTAGGCGAGGAATTTTCGGCTTTGGGTTTGCTCATGGCTGAGAAAAAAGGCGGGCTCCTCCGCGTCAGATACAAGAACGTCGTTCGTTCCTATCGCGCAATTCATTAATTTTAGGAGCGCTCAGACCAGCTTGTGCGAAGAATCAATGGTAGAATCGAGAGGAAAACTTATGAAAAAAGCCAGCCAGAAGAAAGACAATCGGAACGCCAAGGTCGATGCCCTGGCCATCAACACGACGCAGGCCGCGGGGACAAAACTCACGACCAATCAGGGTCTGCTCATCAATGACGATACGAACACGCTCAAAGGCGGCGAGCGCGGCCCCTCCCTGCTGGAGGATTTCCATTTGCGGGAAAAGATCACCCACTTCGATCACGAGCGCATCCCGGAGCGCGTCGTCCATGCGCGCGGCGCGGCGGCTCACGGCTTCTTCCAGGTTTATGAATCGCAGGCGCGCCTAACGAAAGCAGGGTTCCTGAACGATCCCTCTCGCAAGACGCCCGTTTTCGTCCGCTTCTCTACTGTGGCTGGTTCGCGCGGGTCGTCCGATCTCGCGCGCGACGTGCGCGGCTTCGCGGTCAAGTTTTATACCGACGAAGGCATCTTCGATCTGGTCGGCAATAACATCCCGGTCTTTTTCATTCAGGACGCAGTCAAGTTTCCCGATTTCATCCACGCGGTAAAACCGGAGCCGAATAACGAAATCCCGCAGGCGGCCTCGGCGCACGATACGTTTTACGATTTCATTTCGCTCTCGCCGGAGAGCTTTCACATGCTGATGTGGGTTATGTCGGATCGGGCGATTCCGCGCAGCTTTCGCATGATCGAAGGTTTCGGAATTCACACTTTTCGTTTCATTAACGAAGCCGGGAAATCGCGCTTCGTGAAGTTTCATTGGAAACCACTGCTCGGGATGCACTCCGTTCTTTGGGACGAAGCGCAGAAAATTTCCGGAAAGGATCCGGATTTCCACCGCCGCGATTTATGGGAGACGATCGCGAGCGGCGGCGTCGCGGAATGGGAGTTCGGCATCCAGATCGTCGAGGAGAAAGATGAGCACAGGTTCGACTTCGATCTGCTCGATGCGACCAAACTGATCCCGGAGGAAATGGTTCCCGTCCAGCGCATCGGCAAACTAACTCTCAATCGCAATCCCGATAACTTTTTCGCCGAGACGGAGCAGGTCGCGTTTCATCCGGGCCACCTCGTGCCGGGGATTGATTTTACGGACGATCCGCTGCTGCAAGGCCGGCTCTTCTCTTACACCGACACGCAACTCACACGGCTCGGCGGTCCTAATTTCGCGCAAATCCCGATTAATCGTCCGACTTGCCCGATGCACA
>JACCXL010000047.1 GCA_013697015.1 Chthoniobacterales bacterium
ACGAGCCCGATGCGATCGCCGCGATTGACTTGCAGCGTCACGTCATCAAAGAGGACGCGGCCGGCGAAAGATTTTGAAAGTTGCGAGACGGTGAGCATTGGGGGAGGCGCGCAGTGTTCCCTCACACAAGGCGATTCTCTCGACAGGCAATTGAAAAGGAACTTCGACAGACTAAAGCGTGTTGAGAAATGAACAGGCCATGCGTCGCGGCCTCGACTGGCCCTAACGACCAGCCTGCGCGGCCAACCGCATTTGCGCGAGACGAGAGCGCTCACGGATCTCAGGATCGAATGGATTGATCGACGCGGCGCGCTGATACAAGGTGACGGCGGTTTTCCAATCTCCCATTTCTTCGCACCGCGCCGCTTTCGCGAGTTGAAAGAGAGTTAGCGGACGGTGAATGCGCTGTGCTTCTCGCAGATGTCGATTGGCTTCGTCGCGATTTCCGGTAGCGGAAAAGGCTGAGCCGAGATTAATCTGAGCAACAAAGTTGTCATCAGTGACCTCGATGGCGTGACGCCAAAGCGAAACGCTGTCATGCCAGATAGCCGTCTGTCGCCAGGCGAGAACGCCAAGTATCGCAGCGAGGACGGCGCCCGAGGCGGCGAGTGGAAAACGGAGCGCTCTCCATCGGATTGGATTTCGCTCCAGTTGCGTGATCAGTTCCGCGCCGAGCCAGACGAGAATGATGAAGATCCCAGTGAGGGCGATGTAAGTGTAGCGATCCGACTGAGCGGATTCGCCGATTTGAACGATGCCGCTGACGGGGAGAATGACGACGAGAAACCAACACCAACCCATGAGCAGCCACGGCCGACGTTTTATTTCCCGAAAACAAAGCGCGGTGAAACCAAGGAGAAAGGCGATGGCAAAAACGACTGCGAGCCAGTTGATCGCAAGACCCGGGTGCGGGTAGAAGGGGGCGAGGCCGACGGGCAGCAGTGTGCGGCCAAGGTAAAGGCAGCAAGAAAGAGTGGCGTTACCCAGGCGGACGGAAAGCGGAAACAGTTCGAGGTCGCCGAGTGCGCCATGGTTCCACTGATCGAGATACGCGAGCACGCTCACCGCCGCGGCGATGGCGAAGCAGGGCAGCTTTTCGAGAACGCACTTGGTAAAGGGAATGATCGCCGGGCGAATGCCGTCGTCGAAGCGGAACCGGGATAAAGGCCAGAAGTCGAGCAAGAGAAGAACGAAAGGCAGCGAGACGGCCATCGGTTTCGCGAGGTTGGCTCCGACAAAGGCGGCGAGCATGAGGCCGTATCGAAGGAACCCGGGCCGTCGCACGTAACGGGCATAGGCCCAGATGGTGAAGAAATAGAAGAGACCATTGAGCAAATCCTTGCGCGCGGAGAGCCATGCGACCGCCTCGACATGCAGCGGGTGAATGAGAAACAAAACGGCCACGAGTGCGCTTCGCCAGCGTTTCCCGGTGAGTTGCAGCAGTGCTCCGAAAAGGACGAGGCCGGTCCCAAGATGCAGCAGAATATTGGTTAGATGAGGGCCGGCGGGCCGGGGACCGTAAAGCGCAAAATCAGCCAACCGGCTAACGAGCGTGAGCGGCTCCCAATATTCGGCTTCAGGCGAATTGTGCGTCAGGTTTGCCGTGAATGCCCAGCGCATTCCTGCAGGACTGAGTCCTTGTTGCAGCGCCGGGTTCGCTGCGACATAGGCCGGATCGTCATAGTTAACGAAAGAGAAACCAACAGTCTGACCAAAGACCGCGAAGGTCAGTATCGCGCAAACAAAACAGAGGAAGATGTTCGAATGCCGGAGCGTGTGCATCTGTCGGCAAACGTAGCAAAATGTCTGCCGCTCCCCAGCGCGCCTGGGAAAGATATTATCTCCTGCGATACGGCGACACCGATCTCGAAAGTTTTTGCCGGCAACTGGGAACCAGCGAGAGGTCGGGGAAGCCGAAGGTCCCTTGTCTGCCCAACGACGTGACGTTCGCGCGATGCTGCTGTGATTGGTCAACTACGCACGGCAGTAACCCGACGCGCATATTTGGTCTCCAAACGATCCCGTTAACCGCGTAAGATCTTCGATCAGTCTGGCGGCTGGATTTTCGCGACGGACATTGATTTACCCGACTCCGAAACCACAGCGGCTTCAATTCGCGCGCGGAATGACCTTCGCCGGGAACCTTCGGGATTCACAGGAACATCGCAGTGGAAGAGAGTGGCGGGAATGAAGCGGTTTCTTCTCTCCGTCACTTCTCTGTTGATGGCTGCCGTAACGACTTTCGGCCAGGACGCGGAGCAAGCGGCGGCAAAGAAAAAAGCGGCCACGTCGGGTGAGCTGTTCGAGACGATCGCGCGGCGATGTTCGACGCCTTCAACGCGCACAATCTCGAACGCTT
>JACCXL010000389.1 GCA_013697015.1 Chthoniobacterales bacterium
ACTCTCGCCTCTGCTACTTTTTCCGCGGCCTGGGGTTAGATTGAGGCGATGAGTTCGCCTGCAAGCCAAGGGCTGATCGATCTGCTGCTCGCCAGCGGTGTGCCCTCTCGCGAAGAGGCAATGCAGCTCTCATCCAACCTAAACGGCGGCTCCTGGACGGCGCAGGTGCTCGACTCCGGCAAGGTGGACGAACAGCGTTTCCTGCAGGCGATCGGCAGTTTTTTCCGCGTGCCGGTTCTCTCGCTCGACGCGAAGAAGATCGATCGCCAGACGCTCTCGCTCCTGCCGAGTCGCTTCGTATTTCAGCATCACATCCTTCCGATTGAAACTAAGGAGCAGACCGTCGTCCTGGCGACCTACGACTTGTTTAATTCGGCCGGCCGCCAGATCGCTTCGCAACTTTTGAAGCGCCCGGCGGAATGGGTGCTGGTGCCGCGGGCGCAAATCCTGCGCGCGATGAAAACCGTCTACGGTGTCGGCGCGGAGACCTTCGATGAAATTCTAAAAACGAATCGTTCGTTCGAGTCGTTGCAGGACGTCGAGACCAGCACCGACCTGAACGCCGATGACCCGGAAGCGTCGGTCGTCAAATTCGTCAATCAAATCATTCGCGAAGCAATCGTCGAGCGCGCCACCGACATTCATGTGGAGCCGCTCGAAAACGATCTTCGCATCCGATATCGGATCGACGGAATTCTGCATGAGGTCGCGGTTCCGCCGCAATTGCGGCTTCTGCAATCGGCGATCATCTCCCGTCTCAAAGTCATGGCGCACATGGATATCGCCGAGCGCCGGCTCCCGCAGGATGGCCGCATCAATTTGCAGGCCGCGGCTCAGAACATCGACGTGCGTGTTTCGACGATTCCGACGGTGAATGGCGAGTCGATCAGCTTGCGCTTGCTGAGCCGGACCGAGCAGCATTTTGGTTTCGAGCGACTGGATCTGAGCGAGCGGCAGGGTACGATCATTCGCAGGCTGCTGGCGCAGCCGAATGGCATCATTCTCCTCACCGGTCCGACCGGCTGCGGGAAATCGACGTCGCTTTATTGTTTTCTGAGCAGCATTAATTCGGTCCAGCGCCGGATCATCACGATCGAAGAACCAGTGGAATATCGGTTGCCCGGCGTTTCGCAGATCGACGTCAAACCAGAGATTGACCTCACCTTCGCGAAAGGTCTGCGCCACATTCTGCGCCAGGACCCGAACGTCGTCATGGTTGGTGAAATTCGGGACACGGAGACGGCGGATATTTCCATTCGCGCGGCGATGACGGGGCACCTTGTTTTCAGCACGCTGCATACGAACGACGCCGTCGGAGGAATCACGCGCTTGCTCGATATGGACGTCGAACCGTTCCTGCTGGCTTCTGTCGTGAAGGCATTTATCGCCCAGCGGCTTGTGCGGACGATTTGTCCAGATTGTAAGACGATTGCCGGTTATCCGGTGGATTATCTCCATGAAATCGGCGCGATGGTGACGCCGGATTTCAAATACTACCGTGGCGCTGGTTGCGATAGTTGCCGGCAAACCGGGTATCAAGGGCGGATCGCAATTTACGAGATTTGCGTCGTCACCGAGCCTCTCAAGAAATTGATCATGCAGAAACGGGACGGTGGAGAGCTCAAGCAATGCGCCATCGCCGAAGGCATGGAGACGCTGCGCCAGGATGGCTGGCGGCGCGTTGCCCAGGGCAAAACTACCATCGAAGAAGTCGTGCGCGTGACCCAGAACGACGAGGTCATGGTCGAAACCACTCTCGAAAGCGCGCCGGCGACTCTGCTGTAGGCCCAGTCATTCTAGGTCAGATCGCTCGCGACCCGGGCCTCGCGCACGGGCGCTCCTGGAGACGGCGGCCGCGCAACACGCAGCGCGAGGACTTCGCGGAGCATGCGAACGCTGTCGCGGAGGAAATCCACCTTGCTGCCTTCGTGATGATCCCAACGCACAGGTATCTCGCGCATCCGAAGGCGCGCCTGCTGCGCCAGATAGAGCAACTCGACGTCAAAACCGAACCCGTCGGTCTGTGCGGCTTCGATAATCGGGCGGCAAACATCCACGCGAAACGCCTTGAATCCACATTGCGTGTCCCAAAACGGCAATCCGGTGGAAAGGCGAACCAGCAGATTGAAAACGCGCCCGGCCTGTTCGCGCCGCCAGGGCTGGCGGCGCCCGATCAATTTCCGGTTCAGAGCGCGCGAGCCAAAGGCAATATCCACTTCTCCGGCGACGATCGGTTCGAGCAGCTTCGGCGCTTCGCTCATCGGCGTCGAAAGATCAGCGTCGGAAAACAAGGCCAGCGGGCGCGTGGCCGCGAGCAATCCGGCACGCACAGCCGTCCCTTTTCCACGGTTCGGGTTGTTCTCGAGCAGCCGTGTCGCAATCCCGCGAGCAGAGGCGAACGCGCGCCTCGACATTTCCGATGTCGCATCGGTAGACCCATCATTGACCACGATCACCTCGCTCGACGGGCTGTTCGCGAGGAGATACTGGATGGTCAGGCGCAGAGTCTCGCCGATCCGGTCGGCCTCGTTGAACACCGGAATGACGACCGAGAATGCGGGCAACATGAATTCTTAGGGAGCGATTATCAGACGTGAGTCAGTGCGCCAGAATTCCGCCTACTTGTAAATCTCGACCGTTGTTTTCCCATCGACTCCCACCGTGCCGCGGTACATCCCGTTGGTGTTAAAGGGCAGCGCGAAGTTACCGGCGCGATCGACCGCGACGAGGCCCTCAGTGCCGCCCAGCTTCGCCACTTTCTCTAGCACCGCGTTCGATGCGTCCGCCAGGGAAAGGCCGCGATATTCCATCAGCGCGGAGATATCGTGAGCCACGACCGAGCGGATAAAAAATTCGCCGTCGCCCGTGCCGGAAATCGCGCAGGTCACGTTGTTGGCATAGGTACCGGCGCCGATAACCGGCGAATCGCCGATACGGCCGACGCGTTTGTTCGTCATGCCGCCCGTGGAGGTCGCCGCCGCGAGGTCGCCATTTTGATCGAGCGCCACTGCGCCCACCGTGCCGTGCCGGTCCGCCTCGGAAACGATGAACTTTTTGCCACCGACGCCGCCCGCCTTTTCCGCCTTCTTGATTCGTTGCAGCACATCCCAGCGCTCCGGTGTGTCGAAATATTTCTGGTCCACGATTTCGGCCCCAAGTTGTTTCGCAAAATCTTCTGCTCCGTCGCCCGTCAGCAAAACATGCGGCGACTTTTCCATCACCATGCGCGCGACGGTGATCGGATTACGAATATGCTTCACGGCGGCGATCGCCCCGGCCTTCCGCGTCCTTCCTTCCATGATGGCCGCATCAAGCTCATGTGTTCCGGCAGCGGTGAAGACGGCACCGCGCCCCGCATTGAAATGCGGATCATCTTCCAGCACGCGCACCGCCGCTTCCACCGCATCCAGGCCGGCGCCACCCTTTTTGAGAACATCATACCCAGCGCGGAGCGCCTGCTCCAAAGCGGCGCGATATTGTTTCTCGCGCTCGGGTGTCATTGCTCCGCGGTCGATGGTGCCCGCGCCGCCGTGCAGGACGAGCCGGAAAGGTTTTGATGATTTGGGCATATCTGCGTTCTGCTCAGGGGAAGCGGGACTCGGGGCGGCGGCCGTAGCGTGAAGCGCGCACGTTACGAACGTAGCAGTCAAAATTCCCGCAGAAAAAAGAGCTTTCACAAACGATCACCGGCGCTGCTTTTATTTACGCCCTCTACGACGATCGCGCACCTGCGAAATGGGATTTTCGCCGCCATCTGCGTCGTTCCGCGCTTTACGGGCTGATGATACGCCCTTTGGGAAGTTGCCCACGGGTGATCGCATGGAGATTCCTCCCGCCTCGATTTTACTGCCGCTCAGTTTCCCGCCTTTCTCTACCGGAACGCGATCCACGCGGCGAGGATTACGACGGTAACGTCCGTGTTTCGAACGGTTTCGGAGCACTTCGGCCGCGGGCAATTTCCGCTTTCCCCATTTCAATACTAGGGCAACTTGCCCGTGGCATGGCCGAGAAGGCGGATAACTCAGAGGGCGGCGGTACGATCGAGACGAATCCTGTGCTCGTCCTGCAAGGC
>JACCXL010000399.1 GCA_013697015.1 Chthoniobacterales bacterium
GGGCGGCGAGAGCGAGGATTCCGCTGCCGGTCCCGAGATCCAGCAGACTCCAGCCGCGGGGCCGGTCGCGAGAAAATCGTTCGAGAAGACGCAGGCACATCGCGGTGGTGGCGTGCTCGCCGGTTCCGAAAGCCGCCGCCGCGGGAATGATCAAAGTCGGTTGGTCGCGGCCGGACAACGATTTCTTGCCGTCCCCTACGATCGTCAAACGTGAACCGATTCGAAGCGGCTTGCGCGCGGGCGCCTTGAAGAGCTGCTCTTGCCAGTCACGCAGCAGTGGCCTGGCTTTGCCGCCGTAAGTCTCCACCAGTCGACCCGCCGCGCGTCGATTCTCACAGAATATCTCCACCAGCCGGAGGCGCTTCCCGGGACGTTCAACGATCGCATATCCCTTCGCGGCCTGCCTCGAAAGGACCGACTCGTTCCGCGCCAGCCAATCGCGGCGGACGTATTTCTGCCAGAGATAACTTCGCGAGCTCGCGGCCATTGCGTATCTTTGGTCGCCCCTAATCCGCGCTGAGCAAACTTGATTTCGTCCGTCAATTTGTCGTCGCTGAAGCGCAGGGCTCGGACTGATCGCGGCCGACGTGGAGTTCGCCCGGGAGTGGCTCAGCCAGCTGTGACCGTCGGCGGTGGGAAGTCGGGCTCCAACGCCGCCGTCTTCAGCGTCTCAAAGACGCGACGCAGATCTTCCAGTTTGATCGGCTTCTGCAACGAGGCGACGGCGCCAGAAGAAGCCGGGGCCAGGTCGGCCTTGTAATCGATTCCGGAAAGAAAAACCACTCGTCCTGCGGGGTCGCTGCTCAGAATATTCCGGCATGCTGTTAACCCATTCAGCTTCGCCATGTTGTAATCCATGAGCACGACATCCGGATGGCTTCGTTGGTATGAGCGGATGGCGTCCAAACCGGAATGGACCACGCCCACAACTTCATGGTCACAGCTTTCGACGAGCGCAGCGAGAGCGCTCGCAAAGGATTTCTCGTCGTCTGCGATCAGGACGCGCATATATTCCTTACAGGAGATATCATGCCTGACGCCGGGGAAATTGAAAAGAAATCAATCCTCCCCGAGTTGGAAGCAGGAGAGAGCGGGTGACGAGACTCGAACTCGCGACGTCCTCCTTGGCAAGGAGGTGCTCTACCACTGAGCTACACCCGCAGCAGGAAAGGGAAGGAATAATCTCCACGGCCTTCGGGCGTGCAAGGCTTTATTCGCCGCGGGCGCCCTTCTGGCGCTGATTTTCTTGAATCTGAAACAGCCTCAGCCCGCATCTCACTGGCAAACGATCCCTATGAAATCATTACTTCTGACTTCTCTCTGGTCCGTCGCATTCGCGCTGAACGCTCTCGGGCAAAGCCCATCCATCGCTCCGAGTCTCTCCCCGATGATCTCGCCGAGCGCGACCGCTGCAGCGGTCTCTGGCGCCGTGGCCGCGCCGCCGCCGGTCACCGCATTTCCCACGGCCGCTCCCAGCCAAAGCGCAATCTCGCCTGCAGCAGCCACCTCTGCTACTCCGCGGGATCCATTAGCCGAGCGGATTCAGCGGGACGTGCGCAAGCAGTTCAAGAAACATCATTTTTCGATGACGGTCGGCGATTCCGGCGACGAGGAGGACAAGGACAACGACAACGACGAGAACCGGCATCACAGCTCGAATGACGCAATTCCCGACGCGGTCATACCCATCGTTGCGCTCTCCGTTTTTGCGCTCTTCGCAACACCGATCGGAATTGTTTTCGTCATCATGTATTTCAGCATGTCCAAGTCGCGGGCGCTGCATCGGACAGTGCGCGCGATGGTGGAGAAAGGACAGGAAGTCCCAGCTGCCTTGCTCAATCCGCCGCCAGCAGTCCGGCAACGGTCGGATATGCGTCGTGGCATTGTGCTGCTGATGATTGGTCTGGGCGTCATGCTCTTCCTCGCTGCGGTCAATGACTGGGAAGGCGGCGCCTGGAGCATCGGCTTGATTCCTTTCCTGATCGGCGCCGGTTACCTGCTGGTCTGGAAGCTCGAAGGAAAGAAAGACAACGTTCCCCCGCTGCCCTAATTTCGGCGCGTGGAGCTGACGGATGCAGACCTCGTCGCCAGAGTCCTCCTCGATGACGATCACCACGCCTTCGCGGAATTGGTCCGGCGCCATCAATCAACCGTGCGAGGCTTGCTCCGCCAGCTCACGCGCACCGATGTGGCGCTGGCCGACGATCTCGCGCAGGAGACATTTTTGCGCGCTTACAAACATATTCGCAGCTTCCGGGGCGAAGCGCGTTTCTCCACCTGGCTCTATCGCATCGCCTATAACTGCTTCCGCGAAGACGCGCGGCGCCGGAAAGAACTCGTGGGAATCGACGAAGCCAAATGGCAGGCCGAGCAAGATCCCCAGACGGTGGACCCGGCCCTGAGACACGACCTTATGCAAGCGTTGCAAACTCTCCCGCTCCACGAACGCTCGGCGGTTTTGCTTTGCTGTCAGAACGGATTATCGCATGATGAAGCCGCGCGCGTTTTGGACATTCCGCTTGGGACGGTGAAAACGAACGTCCTGCGAGGGCGGGAGAAGTTGAAGCGCGCACTGGCGGCGTGGGAGTCGAAATAAACAAAATGGACGGGCAACTTCAGGAAGACTCGTTGGACGCGCGCTTGCGCGATGAGGCGCCCTACCTCGATGACGCTGGGTTCACCGCCACCGTCGTGCAGCGGCTGCCGCAGAAGCGCGCGAGCTCGAAATTCCGCGCCACCGTGCTGATCCTGGTCACGATTCTCGGCAGCGCGCTCGCCTATGTTCTCTCCGGCGGCGGGCGATTCATCATCGAAGGAATTGCGCGCATCGGCTCGCTTTCGCTTCTTTCTGTCGGCCTGCTCGCGCTCTGCAGCGCGCTCGTTGCCATGGCTGTTGCCGGCGCGGCCGCCTGGTCCAAGGCTCGTTAGGCGTCCGCCGCGGGCAAAGTCTGGCCAATTCCGCCAGCCAGTAATTGTTTTGCCCTGCGCACGTCTTGCGCGATTTGCGCGGCGAGCGCTTCGGTGTTTGAGAATTTTTTCTCTCCTCGCAAATACTGCACAAACCGGACCTCCACATCCTGTCCGTAAAGGTCCGCGTCGAAGTCGAAAATGTGCAGCTCCAACACGCGCTCGGGGCGAGCGCTTGGCACCGTCGGCCGGTAACCGAGATTGACCACGCCGCGCAACCGCCGTCCGTGCAGAATCGCCTCCGCCGCGTAAACGCCATTGGGAGGAAACTGCTCGCTGTGCGCACTGAGATTCGCGGTCGGATAACCAAGCTTCCGCCCAAGTTGTGCGCCCGCCTGCACCGTTCCGAGGATTGAATACTCGCGCCCCAGCATCGCCGCAGCAGTCGCGAAGTCGCCCGCTTCCACCGCTGCCCGGATCGCGGTGCTGCTCACAACTTCGTCGCCCACCGCGACCGGCTTTATCCCGACCACTTCGAATCCGAAGCGCGCGCCCAGTTTCTGCAAAAGCGCGAGATTGCCGGCGCGGCCTTTTCCGAAGGACCATTCGTGGCCTACGCAAATCTCTCGGAGCGGCCGCGCGTTCGAGACCAGATCTTCCACAAATCGCTCTGGCGCAGTCTCGGCGAAGGCCCGGTCGAAATTTAAGACGAGCAGATGCTCCACGCCGAGCTCGCGGATGAGAGCGATTTTGTGCTGCGTCGCGGTCAGGAGATGCGGCGCATTCTCGGGCCTCAATACCTTCACCGGATGCGGGTCGAAGGTCACGACGATGGGAGTTCCATTGCTCTCTTTGGCGTGCGCGGCCGAGGTGGAAATGACCGCCTGATGGCCGAGATGAACGCCGTCGAAGACGCCGATCGCGAGAAAAACGGGACCCTGCAACCGTGCCAGCTCGGAGATCGACGGGAAAACCTCCATCGCCGTGTGACTTGTTAGGCTCCGCGCCGGCGCGAGACTTCCGGAAGAGAAAGAATTCGATCCATGATATCGACCGGCTCGGCCTTTTGCAGTTCTTCCACCGTGATCGCGCCATCGACCGCAAAGCGGCCCGATTGCGTGCGCCGCAAGGCCTGCAGATGCGCGCCGCAACCGAGCGTGTCGCCGATATCGTGCACGTACGTCCGGACGTAAAATCCTTTGCTGCACAGGACGCTGAAATCAATCTCAGGCAAAGCAACTCGTCCGATGCTGTAGCCATAGACATGCACGAGTCTGGGCTCGCGCTCCACGGTTTTGCCTTGCCGGGCCAGCTTGTAGAGCGGAACGCCGCCTTGTTTGATGGCCGAGACCATTGGCGGCATCTGATAAAAATCGCCGCGATATTTTTCGAAGGCCGCGCGCACCGCGGCTTCCTCCAGCGGCGGAACCGGTCGCTCCTCGAGGACGGTGCCCGCGCAATCCTGGGTGTCGGTGGTGACGCCGAGTTTTAAGGTGCCGGCATATTCCTTGTCTTCGCTCATGAGGAGATCCTGTATTTTCGTGCCGCGCCCGAGAGTGAGCAGGAGAAGGCCGGTCGCGATCGGATCGAGCGTTCCGCAATGTCCGACTTTCCTGATCTGCAGCCGCCGACGAACCAGCGCGACCACGTCGTGCGACGTCATGCCGGCGGCCTTATCGACGAGTAGAACGCCGTCAGGAGTGGCAGTCAACGACATCGCAAATTGCCGCGAGAACGCGCTCTTCGACTTCGGCTAAAGTCCCGCGCACGCGCGCACCGGCAGCCATTTTGTGTCCACCCCCCCCGAAGCGCTGGCAGATCGTGCACACATCGGCCGCTTCGCTCTTCGAACGCATGCTCACGCGGACTTTTCCATCCGGCAGTTCCTCAAAAAAAACCGCCACGACGACGCCCTGGATCGCGCGCAGGTGATCGATCAAGCCTTCATTGTCTTCCGGAATCGCCTTGAGTTTCTCGGCCGTTTCCAGACTGAGGCTGAAGCTCGCGATCTTCCCGCCCGCGTTGAAGCGCATGGTGCCGAGAACTTCGCGGAGCAACTCGACCCGACGGCGCGGAAAGCTTTCGTAGAGGGCCTGACTGGTGACGCCCACATCGACTCCGAGGCGAATCAGTTCGGCCGCGATTTCAAACGTCCGTGCCGTGGTGTTCGGATACTGAAACGAACCGGTGTCGGTGGATATGGCCGCGTAAAGATTCTCCGCAATCGCGGCGTTCATCGGCAGTCCCTCCGCTGCAATGAGCTCGAACAGAATCTGGCCGGTCGCCGGCGAGATCGGATCGATATGAACGAGGTCGCCGTAGCGCGGGTTACTGGGATGATGGTCGATGTTGATCCAAAGCTTCGCCTGGTGAACCGCTTCTCCCGCGGCGCCGAGACGATTTTCGGTCGCGGTATCGAGCGCGATCGCGACCTCGAATTCCCCGCCTTCCGCCGGC
>JACCXL010000400.1 GCA_013697015.1 Chthoniobacterales bacterium
GGCAGCGCAATCCGGTCTTCCGCTTCTTCGCTTCCTTAAAGCTGGCGGTCGTGCTGCTGGCGGTGCTGATCGTTGGCGCGATCGCGGGGACAATCTACGAATCCTCCTTCGATGCGAAAGTCGCGCGCGCCTATGTTTACGGCGCGCCGTGGTTCAATATCTGGCTGCTCCTCCTGGCGACCAACCTCGCCGTCTCCGCCTTATCGCGCTGGCCGTGGAAGAAACATCATGTCGCCTTTCTGATAACGCATTTGGGCATCATCACACTGCTCACTGGTTCGCTCATCGGACGGATTTGGGGCATCGAAGGAACGATCACGCTTTTCAAAGGCGACCAGCCCTCTAACCGGCTCCTCGTCGATCAACATCAAGTGCGTGTGCGGGACACCGATGGCGTGATCAAAGGTTACGCGACTGAATTTATCAATCATCCGCCGACTTCGCAGAAACCGTGGGATCTAGGCGCGCTCGCATCGGGCGCCAGATTGAAGCTCGTAGATTATGCTCCCGCAATCGAGGGGAAGTTAAACCCGAAGCCGCTCACCGAGGGTGGAGCGCCCGCGCTGCATTTCACGATTGCAACCGCGCTGATGAATCAACATCTGGAGAGCTGGCTGCTGGCCGATGATGCGCAGCACGGCAGCTTCGGGATGGGCCTCGCGAACGTCGAGCTCAGGCGCGGCTCGGCTCCCGCCAGCGTAGACTCCGGCGGCGGCCAACCGAACGAGTCAAAGCCGGCCGGCGCGGTGGAAATCGAGGAATCGATTTTCGCGTTCGCAAAAGCGCCTGATCAGCAGATCGCCAAGTCGCTTAAGGGTGGCAGCACTGGGGCAAAAGTTCAGCTCTCTCTGCCCGAGAGCGGCAACAAAGGTCGCGTCACAATAAATTTGGGCGACAAATCGTGGACGTTCGACGTCGCGGAGAATTTCGGGAAACCGCTGCCGCTCGAAGGCACTCCTTTCGCACTGCAGATCGAGAATTACTGGCCGGATTTTCGGATCGAGAACGGAAAACCAGCGACTGTTTCCGGGCAGCCGAATAATCCTGCGGTTGTCGTGACGCTGCGCGGGAAAGCCGTGCCAATTGTGGGCGCGCCGAACGCGCACGGAACTGACGGCGGCGCTCCGAGCATGCCCCCGGCACTGGGAGATTCGTCCGCGAATCATCTCACGCTCTTTATGGGCGAGGATGGCGGCATTAGTTACGAACTCGCTTCCCGCAAAGGCGGACAATCGACCGGCAAGCTCGAGTTGAATAAGCCGCTTCCAACTGGTTGGGCCGATTGGCAACTGATCGTGGATCGCATCCTGCCGCACGCGGAACAGTGGATGGATTTCAAGCCCGTCGCAGCCGGGGCGACCGGTGAGAGTCTGCCCGATGGCGTCCGGGTTCGCGTCGAGCAGGGTAGTGAAACATTCGAGCAGTGGGTCCCTGCTGGCTGGCAAATCATGGTGCCCACAAAACCCGCCGACGTGCAGGTTTCCTATGGTTGGAAGCAGGTTCCGTTGCCGATCGGTTTGGAACTGACGGAGTTCGAAGTGGAGCGGAACGAGGGGAGCGACAGCCCGGCCGGCTTCAAGAGCACCTTGCATATCACGACGCCGGAAGGCGGCAGCGCCACAGGGCAATGCTGGATGAATAATCCCTTCAGCTATCCCGGCGCCTCGTGGCGCACGTGGACCGGGCTCACCTATAAAATGTCTCAGGCTTCATGGAATCCGGACAATCTCGGGCAGAGCACGATTCAGATTTTGCGCGATCCCGGCTGGCTGCTGAAATGGATCGGCTCATTGCTGGTGGTGACCGGCATCTTCATGCTTTTTTATCTGCGCGGCTTCCGTCGGCCGTTGGGCGGTGCAGGTGCGCAAAAGGACTCTACGGGAAAGTCACGCGGGCGACAGAGCGAACGCACTCTCGTGTCCGCCTGATTGCCGAACATTTTGTGGGCGCCAGTATGAGAACGTGGTTGCTTCTTTCTTTGTTCTGCCTGGCTGGTTGCGCTGGCGGCCAGCAGACACCCTGGACGCAGGAGGCCAGGCAATCGCATCGCTGGGGCTATTACAGCGGACCGATTGACACTCGTTGGACGGCCGATGGACGCACCATGATTCTGCTGAGCGAATTGCGTTACACCGATCCCAACGGCGTCGTGTGGGTTGCGCCCACCGGCTCGAGGGTGGATGGCGCGTCGATCCCGCGCGCATTTTGGTCGTTTATGGGTGGGCCGTTCGAGGGACGTTATCGCGCCGCCTCCGTGCTGCATGATGTTTCCTACGATGTGCGCTCTCGTCCGTGGCCGGAATGCGATCGGATGTTTTACAACGCGATGCGTTGCAGCGGTGTTAGCGCCACCGAGGCGAAGACAATGTACTACGCGCTCTACCGCTTCGGGCGGCATTGGAAATTTCGCGCGCAAACCGCTGATCCGATCGTCTCTCCGGAAGGTGAGGAAGCGAACGTGAATCGCAGGACGACGGTTGAGCCGAGCGACGTGGATGTCATCCAGCGCTGGATCAGGGAGAATGATCCGAGCCTCGGGCAGATCGAATCGCGTGCATCCGCCGGACCATAGCCTTGCGGGCGTGGACCCTGGGGTTGACGTGCGCAGCTACGGCGTGGCGATTTTTCCCGGGCCCCACAGCGCGCGACCCGGTTTTGCGCCAGTGTGCTCGCCATCTTTGATCACCTGCACGCCGTTCACCAATACGTGCTTCACGCCGGTAGTGTACTGATGCGGCTTCTCGAAGGTGGCATGATCGGTGATCGTGGTCGGATCAAAGACGACGAGGTCGGCGTACATCCCTTCCTTCAGGAAACCGCGGTGATCGAGGCCCAGATTCGTCGCCGGCAATCCGCTCAAACGACGGACGGCTTCCGGCAGCGAAATGACCTTTTCGTCCCGAACATATTTCCCGAGCACGCGCGCGAAATTCCCGTAGGCGCGTGGATGCGGGTTCGATTTCAGGAAAACACCTTCCGGCGCCTGCGACGCTTCGTCCGAACCGAATGAAATCCAGGGCTTCGCGATTTCCTTCTTCACGTTTTCTTCCGACATGAGGAAATAGACGCATTCGATGCGCGATTCGTCTTCGCTAATCAAATCCATGAGAGTTTCGATTGGATCTTTGCCGCGCATCTTTGCCACTTCGGCGAGCGATTTGCCGGTGAGCGGTTTCAGTTTCTCGGTTTTGAAGCCCACGAGCAGAATTCGGTCGGGCGATCCGGCGGCGAGATAAAGGTTCTCCCATTCGTCGCTGTCGGTTTTCACTTCGGCGGCAATTTTCGCACGGGTCTCCGGATCGCGCAGACGTTTGAACAACGCCTCATAGCCGCCATCCTGCGTCCACGGTGGCATGCAGGCGTTCAGGCCAGTCCCGGCTGCGGTATAAGTGTACATGTCAGCGGTAAGCTTGAGTCCTTCTTTTCGTGCGGCTTCGATGCGGGCGAGCAGTTGATCCAGCTTGCCCCAATTTTTCTGGCCAGCCGCTTTGATGTGGTAGACCTCGGCCGGAATGCCCGCGTCGCGCGCGATGCGCAGCAGCTCATCGAACGCTTCGAGCAAACGATTTCCTTCGCTGCGCATGTGCGAGATGTATTTGCCCTGATATTTCGCGGCTACCTTGCAGAGCTCGATCAGCTCATCCGTCTTCGCGTAAAACGCTGGCGGATAAATGAGCGAAGTGCCTATGCCAAGCGCGCCGTCCTCCATTTCGCGCCTAACGAGTTCTCGCATTTCTTCGAGTTGCGCCGGTGTCGGCTGTTTGTCGTCATAACCGATGACGTTTTCGCGAATGGTGGTGGCGCCGATGAAGGAAGCGACGTTGCAGGAAATGCCGCGGCCCTCGAGGAAACGCAGATACTCCGCCAGCGTCTTCCACGTAACCTCGTATTTGATGTCCTTCTGGTCGGCCAGCATGTGCTCGCGCACGCGATCGTTCACCGGCCCCATCGATTCGCCTTCGCCCATGATTTCGGTGGTCACACCCTCGCGAATCTCACTCTGGGAACGACCGTCTTCGATCAGAGATTCGTTCGACCACGACAGCATGTTGATGAAGCCAGGGGCGACCGCCAGACCGCGTGCGTCAATTGTGTTGATCGCCTGCGCCTTCGCGAAGTCGCCTAGTCCGACGATGCGGTCGGCCCGAATCGCTACGTCGGCGGCGCGACCGTCCGCGCCGGTTCCATCATAAACAATCCCGCCGCGGATGATCACATCGAATGGCGCTCTCGCCTCTAACGGCGGTGGCGACTCGGCTCGCGCGATCGAGAGCGTCGAAAAAACAAAGAGAAGAGCGAACGCGCGGAAGCGCCGGGCACAAGTCATATCACGCGCTAGACTGACATGCGCACAGAGCTCGTCACGGTTAAAAACCGTTCCGCTAATCGTAGGTGATCGCCATGACCTCGAGGTCCTGATCGCCTGACGGAGATGGAAATCGGACGCGTTCGCCGAGGCGCGCGTTCAGCAACGCCTTCGCGACCGGCGATTGCCAGCTGATCCAGCCTCGGTCCGCGTTCATTTCAGCAACGCCGACGATGCGATACGTTGATTCTTCAGCGTTCGCTTCGCGGACCGTCACGGTGGCCCCGAATCGAACCACATCAGTAGGTCCTTCGATCGGATCGACGATCTCGGCCGATTGCAAACTTTGTTCCAGCTGCTCGATGCGTTGATCAACAGAGGCGAGTTGTCGCCGCGCATCGGGCGCTCCCGATTTCGCGATCGGCGGTCGCTCCTGTTCAATCAACCGCGCTAGCTCCTCTCGCAGCTTTTTGGCGCCGCTCCGTGTCAGGTAATTTTTCGCGCCAGGCGGCAAACCTGCCGCGCGCTCGACCGCAACCGGCAAATCCGGTGCATCATCGGATTCGCGAACAAACGCTCGGCTCATCACAGGAAATGCCGAACGCTACCCGGCCGGTTTGAACAAATGCGCTTACAACGCATCGTTGTCCCGCACGACGGTGACATCGCCGCGCGCGTTGTAGCGCGTGCGGGCGACTCCAGTCACGATTCCAAGGCCGAGAAGGATGACAGCGCCAATTTCCACATACAAAGTGGGCGCACCGGCAGTGATAGCCGCCCAAGCCAGGCCGCCAATTAGGATCAGGAATCCAATCATATAGACGACGAATCTCATCTTGTTCCTGCTCGACATTCGGGCGTCGCCGTCCGATCGGCTGTAACGTCGCCGATGTCGCTGCCTATCGCGTGGCGACAAACGTACCACTGAATTCGGCGGCCAACACGTTCCCTTCTTTCACAGCGACATTCAATCGCACTCGCGCCTTGCCCTCCGCCGCGAGTGAGAAGCGCAATTCGAAAAACTTTTCGGCGGACGGAACAGCACATGTGGCGCGGATTGTTTCTCGAATCGGTCGCAGATAACGAATGGAGCTTTCAGCGACGACGACGTGCGCAGCCTCCGCGCGCAGATCCAGCCACAGCACCGCATACCCGTAGAC
>JACCXL010000029.1 GCA_013697015.1 Chthoniobacterales bacterium
TCGTAGCAATGGCCGCGCATGGTAAGCTCGACCGAGTCCGCGATCACCTCGCGCGACACAAGCGAGGATTTCATCCCCTCGTGGCCCATGGCGATCCCATCGGTCACCGTGATCGTGCAAAATTCGCGCGGCGTGCCGCCCGCCGACGCAACTCCCTTCTTCACCGCTTGCGCTTGCCGCATCAGAGCGATGTTGCAGGGAGCGGCTTCGTTCCAGCAGGATGCCACGCCGACCAAGGGCTGGTGGATTTGCTCGCGCGTGAGCCCCATCGCGTAAAGATAGGAACGGTGCGGCGCGCGCGATGGGCCTTCCGTCACGTGCCGGCTGGGAAGCTTGGTTTTATCGAAAACGCGATGGTCCATGGGATTAGGGTCCGAATCCGCCGGCTAAACGTCTGATGGGGGGAATGCTGTTGCCGATAGACGATGCCGCGCGGGGAAGCGGGCGAAAATTCCTGTCAGCCATGCCCGGGCAACCGATCCCCGGCAAATGAGGTTTGACCTCAAAACTCACATTAGCAAGTTGCTAAAGACTAAAAAAGCAGCTTCTTCTTAAAGATGTCAAGTCAAAGTTAACTTGTCAGGCTCTGTGATATCAAAACCACAATTTTTTCTCTTTGGCGAGCGATTTTCCGCAAAGCGCCTTATTTTTTCGTCCCAGCCCGGCGCCTTCGAGCGTTTTCCGGCCACCCCGAATCAGGCCGCGCTGGAACCTTGAGGCAGGATGCCAAGCGCAGCGGCATCAGCGCCACGCGCTAGAGGCCGAAACCGCCGCGTCCCACAGCCAACCGAAGAAACCTTTGACCCCGAGGCCGGCGAGATCAGCGCTTTGATCCCGACGGCTCGCCCTTGCAACATCGCGTCGACCACGACCGCCCGTTGCAATGCCCGTCAGACAACATTCGGCCGGCTCTAACACTGCCAGCCTGGCCGGGTTTTGCTCCGGCGTGTCGATGTTGGGCTTGAAGCGTTTCAGGAATGCGAGTATCATGATCGCGGGCATCAAGCTGATGCGTCTCATCCGCTTGGAACAGTTCGAATGGGGCGCCCGGACGTTCACAGCCGCGCCGCGCCCGCGGTCTGGAATGCGGTGCTTGGCGCTTGAAGTTTCTGCAGCAGACGCAGGAGAGCGTTAACTCGCGCTGGCTATTTTCACCAGAGCCGTCATGATAGCGATGGGCCGATGTTGCGGATACTGTTGCGGATACTTATGAGCCTTCCAGGCGCGAGGACCCCATGTAACTTGTACTGTTAGGGGTAGGCACGCCGGGAACCTTGGATGCAGACGGAGTAGCGAAGTTGGAATTTTACCGCATTTGGCGGATTCTCGCCGGCAATATATGGGTGTTGATCTGGTTGCCAATCGTCGCGACTTGCGTCGGCCTTGGACTGACCTACGTGCTCCCTGAACAGTACGAGTCCACCGCGTTGGTGCTCGTCCGGCCGTTCGAAGACATCAAATTCAACTCAGGCGGTGGCGACAAGAAGGAGATCCCCGACTTTCCTGTAAACCTGTCCGCACCTATCGACGCGCTCAGCAAGACTTACAAGGAAGTAATAACCAGCCCGGCGGTGGCGGTGAAGATCGTTGACGCACTTCAACTACATATAAAGCAACCGAAGGAGTACGATAGTTCATTCGAGATGATCTTAGACAAAGTGAAGACCTGGGTCAAAAACACGACCCGGACCATGCGCAATTACTTCAAGTACGGACGAGACATTCGTGCGTCCCCGTTTGAGCTGGCCGTCGAGGAAATCGACCAGAACCTCCTCGTTTCCGCGACGAAGGATACTTACGCCTTCGCCATCGCCTATCGCTCCGGTAACCCGAAGGAGGCGGCGGCTGTTGCCAATATGGCAGCCAAGATCTTCCTTGAGGACAGTTCCGACGCGTATCGCAGCGAGTCGGCGCGCGCCCGCGAGTTCATCGAGATGCAGCTTTCTGAGAGTCGCAAAGCGCACGAGCAAGCCCGGGCTGCGGTACTCGCGTACAAGATCTTGGGCGGAACGTTCGATATGAAGGCGGAATACAACGAAAAACTAAAGAACGTATCGGACCTGGAAAATGTGCTCGCGAAGACCGAGATGAA
>JACCXL010000057.1 GCA_013697015.1 Chthoniobacterales bacterium
GCGGGGGCTTCTTCCTTTTTTGCTTTCGCCGGTTTCTTCAAGGGCTTGACCGGTTGTGCCGGCGGCGCCCCGGGAGCGGCTGCTGACGGAGGCACTGACACTGCTTGTTCGGCCTCACCCGCCGGAACGGCGGCCTCGTTCTTCGGAGCGTCCGGCTCCGTCACCGGCACGTTTTCCTTGGTTTTGGAAGCTTTTGGCTTCCGAGTCTCCGCGGCGCCTGTTTCGTCTAAATCTGCCATTGAATTCAGTTGTTAAATTAGTCCTAGACCTTGCCGGCTTTCGCATCCTTGTTGCGAATCACGCCGACGGTTTTCCGCGGACCTTTGCGCGTCCGCGCGTTCGTGGAAGTGCGCTGCCCTCGCACCGGCAGTCCACGCCGATGGCGGATGCCGCGATAACAATTGATCGCCTGCAAGCGTTTCAAATTTCCTTGTAATTCCCGGCGCAGATCCCCCTCAATCAACATTTTGTTACCGGTGATCGCGTGAATGATGTCGTTGATCTGCTGCGGCGTAAGGTCCTTCGCGCGCAGATTCGGATCGATGCGGGTCTGATCGAGGATGCGTTTGGACGCGCTTGACCCAATACCGAAAATATAGGTGAGAGACGCTTCGATGCGCTTCTCCGCGGGGATTTCGACTCCAAGTAAACGTGGCATAAAATTGGTTTAGCCCTGGCGCTGTTTGTGGCGCGGGTTCTTGCAGATCACGCGCACAACGTTCTTGCGCTTCACGATCTTGCACGCTTCACAAAGTCTTTTCACTGATGGTCGCACTTTCATAAATCAAGCGATTCGCGAAACGAAAAACGCGGAGATTAGCTCCGCGTTGTCACTGCTGGCGGGAGGTAATCCGCCCCTTCGACAAATCGTAGGGAAAAACCTCTAGCATAACTTTCTCACCTGGCAAGATGGGATTGGTCGCGTGACCCATTTCGGGTCCCCCACGGGCCAGCACGCAGTGCCCATTTGAAGCTTCCACGCGGAGCAAATTGTTCGGCAAAACCTCAATCACCGTGGCCTTTACTTGAATTGCGTCGTTCCGCGGCATGTCAGGATTTCCGGCCCTTCCTTCGTCACCAGGACGGTGTGCTCAAAATGCGCAGAGGGCAGTCCGTCTGCGGTGCACACGGTCCAACCGTCATCGAGCAAGCGAACCGCCGCGGTTCCAGCGTTGATCATCGGCTCGATCGCCAGGGTCATACCCGCGCGCAACCGCGGTCCGCTGCCCCGCCGGCCGTAATTTGGGACCTGCGGTTCCTCGTGCAGTTTGCGGCCAACACCGTGACCGACAAATTCGCGCACAACGCTGAACCCATTCTGCAAAGCTTCCTTTTCGATCGCTGCCGAGACATCACCGAGTGGCACGCCTTCGCTGACAAACGCGATCGCGCGACCCAAGGCCTGCTCCGTGATGCGCAGCAGCTTCTCCGTGCGACCATCGATCACGCCCGCCGCGACGGTAGTCGCGGTGTCGCCGACCCATCCGTCCTGGACCACGCCAATGTCGAGTTTCACGATATCGCCGTATTGAATGCGCCGCTGGCTTCCGATGCCGTGGACGATTTCGTCATTCAAAGAGATGCAGATGTTGCCGGGAAAGACCCGGTGTCCCAGGCGATAGCCGAGAAAAGCACTCTGCACGTGGAGATCGCTCATCAAGTCGGCGGCCGCCTGATCGACTTCCTTCGTTGTAATCCCAGGTCGAACAAGATCACCGACACGATCGAGAACTTCGCTGGCAGTGCGGCAGGCTTGCCGCATTTTCTCGACCTCTTTACCCGATTTAATCGGGATCATGCGTTCTGCTCTATCAGACGCGAAAGGTCCGCAAAAACAGCATCGCGTTCACGGTTCCCGTCGATGGATCGCAGCGTCCCCGCTTTCTTGTAAAAGTCCGCGAGTGGCTGCGTCTTGGCGTTGAATTCCGCCAATCGTTTTTGCAAAACGTCGACATCGTCGTCGTTTCTCCGCACCAAGGGACCATCGCAGTATGGGCAGACCGGTCGCTCCGCGAATGTGGCGCTCGTCACACTCGTGGTAAAGCCACACGAACGACATTGCAGCCGGCTCGAGATTCGGTCGCGCACAGTCTCTTCCGTTACTTCCAGCCAAATGGCTAGGTCGAGCGGGGTGCGATGTCGCGCCAGAATGCTCTGCAGGCTCTCCGCTTGCGGGACCGTGCGAGGAAATCCGTCGAAAACAAAACCATGTCCGCCGTGCAGTCGAAGCCAATCCTCGATCAACCCGACGATGATTTTGTCCGGCACGAGGCCACCGTGCTGTGTGATCTCGGCCGTTTCCATGCCCAGATCAGTACCGAGATCTTTCTCGCGGCGTAAAATCGCCCCAGGCGAGGTCACCGGCACCCCGAAGTGGCGAGTAATCATCTCCGCCTGTGTCCCCTTGCCGGAACCGGGCGCGCCGAGCAGCACGAGTCGCCTTTTCACCGGGGAACTCTACCGCCCGTAGACAAAAATGGCGACGCCGCCGATGACGAGAATTGCGATCCCTACATAAAGCCACATCAATGTGCTCTGGCGTGCGGCGTCACCGCGATTGTAGGAAGCGCGGTCAAAGCGGCCGCTGCGAATCCGCCCCTTGCGCAGAAATCCGTCGTAATGGCGCTGGATCAAATGCGTTTCCACCTGCCGCATTGTGTCGAGCATCACGCCCACGATGATGAGGAGACTCGTGCCGCCGAAAAATTGCGCCGTGATCTGCGGGACGTGCAGACCCTGACTTAGCAAACTCGGTAGAATCGCAATCAGCGTCAGGAAAATAGCGCCCGCGAAGGTTAAGCGCGTCATCGTGAAATCAAGGAAATCCGAGGTTGGCTTGCCGGGCCGCACGCCCGGAATGTAGCCGCCGTACTTCTTCAAATCGTCTGCGATTTGAGCCGGCTGAAATTGCGTCGCGACCCAGAAATAGCTAAAGAAGAAAATCATCGCCGCGAGAAACACGTAGTGCGGCCATCCGTTTGACATCATGTCCGAAATCTGGCGAGCGGTGCGGCTGTTTTTGAAGGCGACGCTCACGATCGTGGTCGGGAAAAGGAGAAGCGCCCACGCGAAAATAATCGGCATGACCCCCGCATAATTCACTTTCAGCGGCATGTATTGCGTCTGGCCACCGTACATTTTTCGACCGACCACGCGCTTTGCGTACTGCACCGTGATTTTCCGCACAGCCTGCGTCACGGCGATGACCGCCGCGATGACAAGAAAGAGAAACAACACCATCAGCACAAGGACGGCCGGATTAACCTGACTGGTCCCGGTCTCCGCCGAGGGCACGAACGTCTTCCAGGCCTGCGCCAGCGCTGCGGGAAGTCGCGCCACAATCCCGACGGTGATGATTAGCGAAATGCCGTTGCCGATACCGCGTTCGGTGATCTGATCGCCTAGCCACATCAGGAAGAGCGTCCCCGTCGTCAACGAAATCACGGTAACAATCCGGAAAGTCATCCCGAGATCTGCCACCAGCGGAATGCCTAATTTGGTCACCGTCTCCGTGATGCCTGGCAGCATCGTGTGATAGGATTCTGGGTGCTGGAAAGAGACCGCGAGCAAATACCCTTGAAAAATACAGAGCACGACCGTCGCGTAGCGCGTGAACTGCATGATTTTCTGCCGGCCCCCGTCTTCCTTCGCCAATCGCCCGAGCTGCGGAATCACCGCCGTCAGCAGCTGCAGCATGATGGACGCGCTGATATACGGCATGATTCCGAGTGAAAAGATTGCGCAATTTTCCAGCGCCCCACCGCTGAAGAGATTAAAGAGCGCTGCAACGCCCCCGCCGGAACTTTGCGATGAATTGCGAAACCAATCCTGCAAAACCGCCTGATTGACGCCGGGGGTCGTAATCGCCGCGCCCAGGCGTACAATCACGATGACAGCAAGGGTGAAGAGGATCCGGCGCCGCAGCTCTGGAATCTTGACCGAATTAAGAAAAGCCGAAACCATCGACTGGAAGTTCTTGTCGCGGGAGCGCTAGCTCTTTGCGGAAGGTTTCTTCTTAGCCGCGGATTTGGCTTTCGACGGCGCTTTCGGTCTCGCAGGCAACTTCTTCCTCGGCTTCTCTGGTGCCACGTCGCCGTCACTCATCGTGTTCACCGGCGCTTCGATCCGCGGAGTTTTCGACTGGGAAAGACGAGCATCGCGCAACGTCACCGTGCCGCCCGCTTTTTCGATCTTTGCGCGCGCGGAGGCGCTCACCTTGTCGGCTTCGATCGTAAGGCTGTGCTTCAACTCACCGTTACCGAGAATCTTAATGCCGGCGCCGTTTCCGCGGACGAGCTTCGATTTACGCAGCAACTCCTCATTCACGGTCGTTCCAGCTTTGAAGCTGTTGAGATCGTCGAGATTCACGAGCGCATAGGTCTTGTGAAAGGCCGCATTGTTGAACCCGCGCTTCGGCAGGCGCCGAATCAAGGGCATCTGTCCACCTTCGAACCCAAGTCGAATGCTGCCGCCGGAGCGCGCCTTCTGACCTTTGTGACCTTTGCCGCTCGTTTTCCCGTGCCCGGAACTCTCTCCGCAGCCCAGCCGTTTCACCCGATGCCTGGACCCTGGGCGCGGCCGCATATTGTGCAAGCCGATCATGATTGCTCTGCCTTTCCATCCGGCGGCGTTGCCGGCCGGATCCCGCGGGTCTTCAAAATTTCATCCCGCCGACGCAATCCGCGCAGCGCTTCGATCGTCGCCTTCACCACGTTCGCGTGATTGCTCGAGCCTAACGACTTCGCGAGCACATCGCGAATGCCAGCTGCTTCCACAACCGCACGCACGCCGCCGCCCGCGATCACGCCGGTTCCAGGCGATGCCGGACGCAGAAGCACGCGACCGCCGCCAAATTCGCCAATCGTCTCGTGCGGAATTGTGTTCTCGTGCAGCGAAACTTTCTCCATCCCTTTGCGCGCCGCTTCGGAAGCCTTCCGGATCGCTTCCGCGACTTCGTTCGCCTTGCCGAAACCGACGCCGACTTTGCCGTCGTGATCGCCCGCGACAATTAACGCGCTGAAGCTGAAACGCCGGCCGCCTTTCACGACCTTCGCGCAGCGGTTGATGAAGACGACTTTTTCCGTCGTCTCACCGCGCGCTGCCGAACTTTTGTCTGTGTGGCGTTCCTGTCGCCGTCCGCCGCCGTGTGGTTGTGCCATTACTTACTTTCTAAAATTTGAGTCCGCCTTCGCGTGCCGCGTCCGCCAGAGCCTTCACCTTGCCGTGATAAAGGAAACCTCCCCGATCGAAAATGACTTTGTCCACCTTCGTGGCGAGCAGACGCTCCGCGATCGCCTTGCCAATTTTCTCGGCCGTGGCGCGGTTGGCGGCCGCTTTGCCTTTGCCGACGAGCCCGTCTTCCGTCGTCGCGGCCGCTGCTACGGTGCGGCCGGTCTCGTCGTCCACGACCTGCGCGTAGACGTGTTTGCCCGAAAAGTGGACGCACAGACGCGGCCGTTCCGCCGTGCCGCTGACCCGTTTCCGGATACGCTTGTGGATGCGCTGCTGATTCGCTTTCCGATTGATCGCCATATGTCAGGAGTTATTGAACCGTCTTGCCTTCCTTGCGCCGAACCTGCTCCCCGGCATAACGCACCCCTTTGCCCTTGTAAGGCTCCGGCGGGTAGTAGCGGCGGATATCGGCTGCGACTTGTCCGACCACCTTTTTGTCGATCCCGGCGATCGAAATTTTTGTATTCTC
This sequence comes from Chthoniobacterales bacterium, assembly GCA_013697015.1. GTDB lineage: Bacteria > Verrucomicrobiota > Verrucomicrobiia > Chthoniobacterales > UBA10450 > JACCXL01. The sequence goes on from JACCXL010000057.1 coordinate 5,702, forward strand.
CGCGGCGGTGACTTTGATGTCTTTGGGAATCGGAAAGAGGATCGGGTGCGAAAATCCTAAAGAAAGATTGAGCGTCTGACCCTGCACCGCCGCCTTGAAGCCGACCCCCTCGATGATCAGATCCTTTGTAAAACCCTGGCTCACCCCTTGCACCATGTTGTGCACGAGACTGCGCGATAGGCCGTGCAGCGCTTTCACGCTGCGCGTCTCCGCATCGCGCACGAGCGAGACGTTGTTGTCTTTCACGCTCGCCTTGATACTGCGCGGCAAGGTCCAGTTCAGCTTCCCCTTCGGCCCTTCCACGGCGACGGCGCCATCGTTGCCGATGTTTACCTTCACCTTGTCGGGAATCTCAACCGCTTTATTTCCAACCCGTGACATAACTAGTAGCTCTGCCTACCAGACGTAGGCCAGCAGCTCGCCTCCGACATTTTGTTTCTTGGCTTCGCGTCCCGACAAAATTCCTTTTGGAGTCGACAGAATCGACACGCCCATCCCGCCCAGCACACGGGGGATTTCGCCCGCGCCGACGTAACGCCGCAAGCCCGGCCGGCTCACGCGTTTCAAGCCGGTAATGGCGCTCGTGCGATTCGCTATTTTGTTTGTGATTTTTATGCGCGGATGCGCGGCTTCCGTGTCGACCGCATAATCGACAATGTAACCTTCCTCTTTCAAAATCCGCACGATCTCGGCTTTGATTTTGGAATAAGGCACAAACATCTCAGGCTTTTGCACCGCCGCGGCATTGCGCACGCGCGCGAGAAGATCGGCAATGGGATCAGTAACAGTGCTCATTGGTTAGGCGGCCGCCGGCGCGGGCGCTGGCTTCTTCGCACGATCGCTGAAGGGCATGCCCATTTCGCTCAGAAGCGCTTTCGCTTCGTCGTTCGTCCGCGCGGTGGTGACGATGGTAACATCAAATCCAATGTTGCGCTTGATTTTATCGAGCTCGACCTCCGGGAAAATAGACTGGTCGGAAACGCCCAGGGTGTAATTGCCGTGGCCATCAAATGATTTCGGCGAGACGCCACGGAAATCCCGGATGCGTGGCAGCGCCGCTTTGATCAGGCGCTCCAGAAATTCATACATATGCGCGCCGCGCAAAGTCACTTTCGCGCCGATCGCCTGCTCCGCCCGCAACTTGAAGTTCGCGATGCTCTTTTTCGCCCGCGTCTCTGCGGGCTTCTGCCCGCTGATCAACGCCAACTCTGCTTTCGCGTCTTCCAACGCCTGCTTCACGTCGGATTGCGATCCGACGGACGTGTTGATGACCACCTTCTCGACGCGGGGAATCTGATGCACATTCTTGTAACCGCGCTGTTTCTGCAGCGCCGGCACCACGCGCTCTTTGTATTCTTTATAAAATTCGTTCTCCATCACTCCGCTTTCTCAACTTTTTTCTTCTTCTTCGGCGCGGCGTCCTTGCCGGCTTTCGCTTCCTTCTTCTCGCGCTTTTTCGACTGCTTCTCGCCGCGCTCGAGGACTTTCACATTCGAAATGTGAATCGGCCCTTCGCGCTCCGCGATTTTACCCTGCGGATTGTCCTGCGACTTTCGCAGGTGGCGCTTGATCATGCGCACCCCTTCGATCAGGACGCGCTGCTTGCGCGCGACAACTTCGAGGACCTTGCCCGAGGAGCCCTTGAAGTTCCCGGAGATGACCTCGACTTGGTCGCCCTTTTTGACATGCAGCTTGATCCGATTCATAAAACTTCCGGAGCAAGCGACACGATTTTCATAAAGTTCCGCTCGCGCAATTCACGCGCGACTGGCCCGAAAATACGAGTGCCACGCGGGTTCAAATCCTTATCAATCACGACGATGGCGTTGTTGTCGAAACGCAAGACCGAACCGTCCTTGCGCTTAATTGGCTGACGGGTCCGCACCAGCACCGCGCGGATTACTTCGCCTTTCTTGACCGTTCCGTTCGGACTTGCCTCTTTCACGTTGGCCGAGATGACGTCTCCGATCCGGGCGATCCGGCTGGTCCCCTTTCCGATCACGCCGATCATTGTCGCCATGCGCGCGCCGCTGTTGTCGGCAACATCAAGTCTGGATCTGATCTGGACCATAATTCTCCTCCGGCGCGACTACTTCTGGACGACTTCGACGAGCCGCCACCGCTTCAGCTTGCTGAGCGGACGCGTTTCCATGATACGAACCGTGTCGCCTGACTTCGCTTTATTCTCCTCGTCGTGGGCGTAAAACTTTCTCTGCTGCTTCACAATCTTGCCGAACTTCGCGTGCGGCACGCGTGTGGTCGTGCGGACAACAATCGTCTTGTTCATCCCGCTGGAGATCACCTCGCCCGTCCGCGTTTTGCGTGACCCACGCTTGTCCTTCAGAGACGCAACCTGAGTCGATTTCTTCTGAGTTTCGTCAGCCATATTACTTCGTCCCGATCTTCGGCGCCCGTTGCGAGAGCACCGTTTCAATTTGCGCTACCTGCCGGCGCAGCAAACGCAACCGGCTCGGCTGTTCCAGCTGACCGCTCTGCTGTTGCAGACGCAGGTGCAAACTTTCCTGCCGCAGATCGCGCTTTTTCGTCTGCAACTCGTCTGAACTCATTTCTGAGACTTCTTTAAACTTCATGATTCGTTAGGCGGCCGCCACATGATGGCGGGTCAAAAACTTTGTCCGCACGGGCAGCTTGTCGGCGGCCAGTCGCAGCGATTCCCGCGCGACCGATTCCGTCACGCCATCCAACTCGAACAGGATGTTACCCGGCCGCACGGTCGCAACCCAGTGTTCCGGCTGTCCCTTGCCTTTACCCATGCGCGTTTCAGGCGGACGCGACGTCACAGATTTGTCCGGAAAAATTCGGATCCACAGTTTGCCCTTGCGCTTCATGCTGCGAGTCAGTGCCACGCGCGCGGCTTCGATCTGCGTATTGGTGATCCACGCGCGCTCCAGCGTCTGAAGGCCGAACTCGCCGAAGTCAATCCGAAGATTACGCGAAGCCGTCCCCTTGCGGCTGCCCCGCTGGGTCTTGCGATACTTCACGCGTTTGGGCATCAATGGCATGGCAAATTTTCCTCGTGCTTAAATTTTAAACTTCCGTCGGAGCGGGTGG
>JACCXL010000042.1 GCA_013697015.1 Chthoniobacterales bacterium
CGCGACAACGCCGCGGCCGGCAAACCGGCGCGGATTGTGGCAAAGCTCAACTCGCTCGTCGACCAGGAGATCATCGAGAAGCTCTATCAGGCGTCCTGCGCGGGAGTGAAAATCGATCTGATCATCCGCGGCATCTGTTGCCTGCGACCGAAAGTCGCGGACTTAAGCGAAAATATTCGCGTCATCAGCATCGTTGGTCGCTTCCTTGAGCACAGTCGCGTCTATTGTTTTGAAAACGCGGGGGTGCCGGAAGTCTTTCTCGCCAGTGCCGATTGGATGCCGCGTAATTTTCTTCGGCGCGTCGAGATCGCATTCCCGATTGACGATCCTGCGCTGCGTGAGGAAATCGTGTCGGAGATTTTGCCGCGCTTCCTGCACGATCACGTCAAGGCACGCGAGCTGCAGGCGGACGGAACGTATGTCCGTTTGCAAAGCGAAGAAGGCGCGCCGCGCTCGCAAGCGCAGCTGCATTTTCGAGAACGTTCTCGCCGGCAGGCCCGCGCTTTCGCAGAATCGCAGGGCCCTCGAAGCTTGAAGTTGTCGCCGATCTCCATGCCGCACCAGGAACGCCTATGAAACGCAAAGTGCTGGTCGTCGATATCGGCGGAACTCACGTCAAGCTGATGATCTCGCGCACCGAGAAGCGGAAGTTTGATTCCGGTCTGCGCATGTCGCCGAAGCAATTGGTCACGGGGGTCAAGAAATCAATCGCCGGTTGGGAATTCGATGCGGTTTCGATTGGTTTTCCCTCCCCGGTCATAAGCGGCCGGATCACCAAGGATCCGAAGCACCTCGCCAAAGGCTGGACGAACTACAATTTTGGCAAAGCGCTCGGAAAGCCAGTCCGCCTGATCAATGACGCCGCCATGCAGGCTCTCGGGAGTTACCACGGCGGACGAATGTTGTTCCTCGGTCTCGGCACTGGCCTCGGTTCGGCGCTCGTTTGGGATAAGAACTTACTCCCGCTCGAGCTGGGCGATTTGCCCTACCTCGGCGGAAATATCGAAACTCAACTCGGGAAAATTGGACTGGAGAAGCTCGGCCGCAAAGAATGGGAGGCCGAAGTCCATTACGCTGTCGCGCAACTCAAGTTATCCTTCATCGCGGATTATATTGTGCTCGGTGGCGGGAACGCCAAGGCATTAACGAAAATACCGGCGGGCGCCGAGCTTGGCCACAACCGGAACGCTTACCTCGGCGGCGCACGATTGTGGCTCACGGAAGCGTCGAGCCGGCGCCAAAAGTGGAACGTGATCTAGATCCGCCGCGTCTTGTATGAAGCGCGTTTATTTCCTCCGCCACGGAGAAGCCGATTGGCCGGATTGGGATCGGCCCGATGACGAAAGGCCGTTGACCAAACACGGCCGAAAAGAAATAAAAAGAGTCGCGAAATTCTTGCGCCGGGTGGGAGCGGAGCCACGCCTGATCTTCACCAGCCCGCTCGCGCGAGCGGCGCAAACAGCGGAGATCGCGGCCCAGCGCCTCTGTCTCGAGGTCGGCCGTGAAGAGATGCTCGGCAAGGAATTCAACGTCGAAAAGTTTCGCAGCCTGATGCGCGCCTGCCAGGTCGATAGTTTCGTCATCGTCGGTCACGAGCCCGATTTCTCGCGCGTGATCGCGGAGCTGACGGGCGCGCGTGTCGTCCTCGCGAAAGGCGGCGTCGCACTCGTGGAGCTGGAGGACGCGGCGGGCGAAGGCAGCTTGCGGTGGCTCTTTCCGCCGCGCTTCGCGAAGCGTCTCTGACCTCCGGCGTCAGCTCAGCGAAGATTGCAGATTTTTATTCGCGCGCCAGAAGCACGTTGCTGTACTGCGCCTTTCCCGTGACATCGCCGCCGAGCCAGTCCGGCGGCACAAACTGCCGGCAATGCCCTTCGTCTGCAAACTCCACTTCCGCCACCACCAGCCCTGCGTTCCGCCCGCCATACACATCCACTTCGATGGTCACATTCCGCCACGGAATGTCGTAACGCGTTTTGCTTAACCGGCGACCGCACGTGGCGGGCCAGAGCGCGTCGAATTGATCCGTGGTCAAAATGATCTCGCGCTCTTCGCGCGCGCTCTTGTCGCCCCGTTTATAGGTCAACGAGGAGACATCGCCGGCTCGACGGAGCCGCACTTGCACGCCCCCTTTGTCGCTCGCGAGATACCCTTGCGTAATCTCAGTGTGCCGGTAGCTCGCAAGATCGTCCGGCATCTTGCGCACGAGGAACTTTCGCTCGATTTCCACGTCACTATTTCGATCGATTGATTTCATCCCCCCGGTGAAAGATCGCAGAAAAGCGCGTGGAAAGGAACATCCCTTGCCAGTCGCTTGGAATTCAACCCCTTTGTGGATTCGCAGCACTCCGGAATGGAAACATCCCAACTTTGCCGCCAGTTCGTTTCCTTGCTGAAGACGCCCCCACGAAAATTAGCTTCCTGCCGCCGCCGCCGCCTCGCTAAAAAGGAAACCGTATGTTCTCGATCCACAAATTGCTCGGACAGGATGAAAAGTTTTTCGATCTGCTGGAAGCAAGCGCACAACAGGCCGACAGCAGCGTTCATCATCTGGTCGCGCTGCTGGAGAGACTGGAAAAACATGATTCGCCCGCAAGTTTGGAGGAGTTCGTGCACAGCCGCCGCAAGGACAAGGAAATCACCCAGCAGCTCACCGAACAGCTCTGCAAAACATTCATCACTCCGCTGGAACGGGAAGACATTCAGGCGCTCGCCGCGGCTCTTTATAAAATCCCGAAGACCGTCGAAAAGATCGGCGAGCGCATCCTGATTTGCCCGGAAGATTTACATGGCCGCAGTTTCCGCAAGCAAGTCGAACTGCTCGATCAGGCTGCGGAAGCCGTCCTCGCGATGGTCAAAACTTTGCGCAAGGGCACTGACATCGCGACCGCGCGTGAGATGAA
>JACCXL010000046.1 GCA_013697015.1 Chthoniobacterales bacterium
TCGCCCATGCGGGCGGTAAAATTCGACACCGCGAGTTTCGGAATGCATCGCCTCCCCCGGCGCCCTCCGAGTCTAGTTAGCGAGGGTCTCGCAGCTTTCGCTGATCCAGCGGAGATAATCAGGAAGCCCGTCGGCAATCTCGAACGCGATCAGTTCCGGCACATCGTAGGGGTGCAGCTCCTTTAAGCGCGAACGCAAATCGTTAGAGCGCTCGCATGTCGTCTTGAAGAACACGACCGTCTCCTCTGACGTTTCAAGTTTTCCCTCCCACCGGTAAATGGACTGCATCCGGGGCAGAATGTTGGCGCAAGCCACCAGGCGCTCCTCGACCAGTTGGTGGCTCACCCGCTGCGCAACCTCTGCGTCAGGGAAAGTGCTGATCGCGAGCAGGGCCGGCCCGACGATTTCCATCAGGCAGCGGTGAGCGCTTCGTGGCGGCAAATCCAGCCACCACCGACGACAATATCACCATCGTAGAAGACCGCCGCCTGTCCGGGAGTGACCGCTTTTTGCGACGCGTGGAGGTCGATGCGAGCTCGGCCATTCGGGAGAGGGGTCAAGCTCGCCCGCGCGCCGACGTGACCGTAGCGGATCTTCACCGTAACTTCGATCGACTCGTCAATCGGTCCGCGACTAACCCAGTTAACCTGGTCGATCTCGAACGAGTCACAGATCAGATCTGCCGAGGTGCCTACTATGACGCGATGCGTCACCGGATCGATATCGACGACGTAGCGCGGTTCGGGCGAGCCACCGGGCAAACCTTTCCTTTGCCCAATGGTGAAAAGTTCGATGCCGCCATGTTCGCCAAGAAAATTCCCATCCAGCGTGTAGATCCCGCCGGAATGAAATTCTTGTTCACCCAGGCGCGACCGCAGGAAGGTCTTGTAGTCGTTCCCTGGAACAAAGCAGATTTCCTGACTATCGACCTTTTCCGCCACCTTCAGACCTAACGAACGAGCGATGGCGCGAATTTCCGACTTCGACATTTTCCCTAACGGCGTCAGTGCGCGGCACAGTTGCGGCTGGCGCAGGCTGAAGAGGAAATAGGACTGGTCTTTGCGCGGATCGGCACCTTTGCGTAAGCGCGCGCGGCCGCGATCACCGCGCCCGGCTACAGGATGCTCGACGATAGCGTAATGACCGGTCGCGATGTAATCACAACCGAGCGCTTCCGCCTTCTTCCAAAGGTTGCCGAACTTTAGCTTCTCGTTGCACATCACACATGGATTGGGCGTGCGACCCGCCCGATATTCGCTCGCGAAATAATCGATCACGAGGCGCTCAAATTGATCCGCTTCATCCACCACATAATGCGGAATGCCTAACGAATGAGCGACGGAGCGCGCGTCCGCCACCGCTTGCGGACCGCAGCACTTGTCCTCGGCGCGTGAGATACAATCCTGCGGCCAAACCTTCATCGTCACGCCAATCACCTCGTAGCCTTCTTCGCGCAGGAGGTAGCCGGCGACGCTGGAATCGACGCCGCCGCTCATCCCCAGAAGAACGCGCTGTTTCGTGGCCGTCATTGGATTGATAAGGTGAGCGAAATGCGCGTCATGGTCAACGAAGGCGAGCTTTAGCATTTCGCACTCGCACGCTCACAAACGGGCTCTCCGCGAGCGTGAAGCGCCACGGAAAATCAGCCGAGCGCGTGATGCCGATGCGAGTGTCCGCCACCACCGCGATCTCTTCCGTCCGGCACGGCAGCAGACGGCATCGCGAATCGTCACAGATACTCATCTCATGGTAGCGGTTCGTAATATCGAGAGCTTGCGTGAGCTTGCCGGGGCCGGAGCAAAGTCCGCGCAGAATCTCCTTGCCGCGACGCGCCTTCATCAAGCCGATGCCGGTTTTCGGCTCGAGCGCGCGAATCAAAATGAGCCCACTGCGCGATCCGCCTTTGACCAACAGGTTCAGCATCCAGTGCATCCCGTAGTTCAGGTAAATGTAAATTGCTCCCGGCTCATTCCGCGCGACGAAGTCGCGCGTACTCGCGCGCTTGAAGGTGTGGCAGGCTTCATCGTTCTCCGTCAGATAAGCTTCGGATTCGACGACTACGCCGGAGCACCGGCCCCAGATGAGCGTTGTGCCAATCAAATGCTGCGCGCATTCGAGCGGATCGGTTGCGAAGAAATCCTGCGACAGGCCCTTCACGGTAGTGGAGGAACCTGCTGATTTGCCGCCGCCAGTCCGAGCCGACCGCAGCCCTACCGCTGACTCGATGACCACTATGCCGTCCGTCCGCAGCAATTTTTGAACTTCTTGCCGCTCCCACAGGGACAAGGATCATTCCGTCCAACTTTCGGCATGTCGCGGCGCACTGGTGCGAGTTCGAGTTTCACTTCTGCGCCATCGCCGTCTTCTCCGCCCCGGCCGCCCACCCGCTCCGGGCGACGGCCCGGCATCGGACCATTCGCGGTCGGCGCGGACGGCGCGTTCTCGCGCAACAAAAATTGCGGCAAGGTCGAGAGGAATGTTTCGAACGCCTGCAGGTTTGAAGTGCTCCGAAAGAGATTGTGCAGTACCTCGTTTTTTATGTTCGACATCAACTCGACGAACATGTCGTACGCTTCCGTCTTGTATTCGATGAGTGGATCTTTCTGCGCGTAACCCCGGAGATAGACGCCTTCGCGCAGCGCATCCATCGCGTAAAGGTGCTCCTGCCAAAGCCGATCGATCGCATTGAGAATGATGTAACGCTCCAGACTTTTAACCGCCGTCGGCTCCTCGTGAGACGACTTCCGCTCGTAGGCATCTTTGATTCGCTCGATCAAAAACTGCGCGTTCTCGTCGGTGCTGCGCGTTTCAAACAGAGCTTTCTCTTTCGTGAACCCGAGCGGAAATGTCGTGTTCACCCACTGGAGCAATCCGGCATGGTTTGTCTCTTCGCCCGCCGCGCCCGTGCCGAGGTATTCGTTTACCTTCGTCGGCACCGCTTCGTCGATCACTTCGTAGACGAGCTTGCGCGGATCATCCGTTTCGATGGTGTCATTGCGGTAGGTGTAAACGACTTCACGCTGATTGTTCATCACGTCGTCGAAATCGAGCGTCCTCTTGCGAGCCAGGTAGTTGCGTTGTTCGACACGCTTTTGCGCCGTCTCGACCGACCGATTCAACCACGGATGTTCGAGCTCCTGGCCTTCCTCCAAACCGAACCGCTCCATGATTTTCGTCATGCGATCGGCTGCCCCGAAGTTCCGCATCAGGTCGTCTTCGAAACTGACATAGAAGCGCGAGCCGCCCGGATCGCCCTGCCGCGCGCAACGGCCGCGCAACTGCCGATCGATCCGGCGCGACTCGTGGCGCTCCGTGCCGATGACAAATAGCCCGCCCTCCTCCGCCACTCCCAGTCCGAGTTTAATGTCGGTGCCGCGGCCCGCCATATTAGTGGAGATCGTGACCGTGCCCGCCTGACCCGCGCGCTGCACGATCTCCGCCTCCTGCATGTGGTACTTCGCGTTTAGCACATTGTGCGGCACCTTTTCGCGCTTCAACATCCGGCTGAGTAATTCCGACGACTCCACGCTCACGGTGCCGACGAGTACCGGCTGCGCTTTCGCGTGACGATCTTTGATTTCGTTGATGACGGCGTTGTACTTTTCGCGCCGCGTCTTGTAGATCCGATCATTCGCATCAGCCCGCGCCACCGGCCGATTCGTCGGGATGACATTCACATCGAGTTTGTAAATATCGTGGAACTCGGCTGCCTCCGTGTCGGCTGTGCCGGTCATGCCCGCGAGTTTGTGATAGAGCCGGAAATAATTCTGGATCGTGATCGTCGCGAGCGTCTGCGTTTCGCGGTCAATCTGCACCCCTTCCTTCGCCTCTACCGCCTGGTGCAACCCGTCGCTCCAGCGTCGCCCCGGCATCTTTCGGCCGGTGTACTCATCCACAATGACGACTTTGTTTTCCTCGATCACATACTGGACGTCTTTCTCGAAAAGACAGTAGGCGCGGAGCAGCTGGGAGATGTTGTGAATGCGTTCACCCTGCCCATCGCAATGTTGCTGACGCTCTGTCTTCATCCGCTCCTTCTCTTCATCTGCCAGGGTGCGATCAAGATCGATCTCGGTGAACTCGCTGATGAGGTCCGGGAGCACGAAAGAGTCCGGATCATCGGGATTCAAAAAGTCACGCCCCTGCTCGGACAGATCGGTTTCGTTCGATTTCTCGTCGATCGTGAAGAAGAGCTCTTCCTTCAGCGCGAAGAGCTCTTCTTTGCGCGTATCCTGGTAAAATTGCAGCTCGGCCTTATCCACTGCCTTGCGCTTCTCCGGATCTTCCATCATGCGCAAAAGCGGTTTGTTGCGCGGCTGACCTAGTTTGACCTTGAACATCAGGAGTCCCGGGCTGAGCTGGGAGGCGGCACCGCGCACGTCCGCCTCCATAATTTTACCGTCCTTTCCTGTGCCGATGACTTCTGTGAGATGAACGCGAAGTTCAGTGGCAAGTCGTCGAACTTCTGGCGTGACGACGACTCCGGCGGGTTCACGCGCAACAAATGTTGGAGTTTTCTCACGATCAACCCGGTCAAACAGTTCAATCGCTTCGCTCGCGATTCGGTTTACCAGCATGTTCTGTTTGCGCACGAGCTGCTCGACGAGCGGTTTCCACTTGTCGTACTGGTGCGTCGAGACGGTCGTCGGGCCGCTGATGATCAAGGGCGTGCGCGCTTCGTCGATCAGGATCGAATCGACTTCATCAACGATGGCGTAGTTGTAGCCGCGTTGCACCTGCTGCTCAAGCGTAGTCGCCATGCCGTTGTCGCGCAGGTAATCGAAGCCGAACTCCGAATTCGTGCCGTACGTGATGTCCATCGCATACTGCGCGCGGCGCTCATCGGGCGATTGATCATGCTGAATACAACCGCACGTCAGCCCGAGAAAACGATAGAGTTGACCCATCCATTCGGCGTCGCGGCGGGCTAGATAATCGTTCACCGTCACCAGATGCGCGCCTTTGCCGGTGAGGGCATTCAAATAGAGAGGGAGCGTAGCAACCAGCGTCTTTCCTTCACCGGTCGCCATTTCCGAGATCCGTCCGCGGTGCAGCACCATCCCCCCGATCAGCTGCACATCGAAGTGCACCATGTTCCACGTCATCGGCTGATCGCAGACGGTGAAATCCTGCCGCTGCTCCGTCAACCGGCGCGCACTGTTCTTCACCACGGCAAACGCCTCAGGCAGAATCTCGTCGAGCTTGGTCCACTGTTCCTGCAGCTCCGCGATCGGGGCTAGTTCCGCTTTCCACTGCGCCGTCTTGGCGCGCAACTCCTCGTCGGACAGACTCTTGAACTGTTCGTCGAGCTCATTGATTCGACCAACCATCGGAACCATGCGCTTGATTTCGCGCTGATTTTTCGATCCGAGAATCTTCTTTAGAATCCAGCCAACCATGGGTATTTCGCCCGTTATCCGGGAACGGGCACAATCCGTTTAGCGGTACTACTTCGCAAACGAAACTTGCGCGCTGACACCGTTGTGCGCCCCCGATTTACGACTAAGGTCGCCGGATGAAGAAGATCGTTTCCACGGCCGAAGCGCCCGCGGCTGTCGGGCCTTATTCGCAAGCCGTCCGGGTCGGCGCGCTGCTTTTCACGGCCGGTCAGATCCCGCTCGATCCGAAGAGCGGCCAGATTGTTTCGGTCGACATTTCCGAGCAGACGCGCCGGGTTCTCGATAATCTCGGAGCCATCCTCAAAGCCGAAAATCTGACGCATGATCACATCGTTAAAACGACAATTTTCCTGACCGATATGGCTGATTTTCAGGCGGTGAATGAAGTGTATTCCGGCTACTTCAAGCAACAGC